>CAZHSA010000051.1:0-16894 GCA_964535135.1 uncultured Kordia sp. | reverse complement strand
TATCTCATACTATTGAGCACTCACTTTTGATAAGCCTGATAAGGCGCAATCAAAAGTGTAAGTTGAATTAATACTGATGAAAATCAGTATCTCATACTATTGAGCACTCACTTTTGATAAGCCTGATAAGGCGCAATCAAAAATGTAAGTTGAATTAATACTGATGAAAATTTAGAGTTCATCATCAATACCTAAACTTCGTTGATCAGCATATATTTGAAGCCTTTCAGTGTCCATTTTACAAACCAACCATAATCCACACCTAAAAATGAAAAGACTGAGCAACGCTTTACTTCTTTTTATTCTTATCTACAGTTGTACTCCCGAAAATGACAAAAAAGGAGTTGAAAACAAACTGCTTTTTACCAAACTAGCAGCACAGCAAACCAACATCACGTTCAACAATGCGTTGACAGAAACAGATTCCTTAAACTATTTTACCTATACGTCCATTTATATGGGAGGCGGAATTTCGGTAGGCGACATCAATAATGACGGTTTACAAGATGTGTTCTTTACAGGAAATCAAGTCGAAAACAAACTCTATCTCAACAAAGGCAACCTAACGTTTGAAGACATAGCGACACAAAGTAACACACAAGGCGACGATCGTTGGTATACAGGAACAACGATGGTCGACATCAACAATGATGGTTTTTTAGACATCTACTGCTCGGTAGCTGGAAAAACAGGCAACAAAAAAAATCAATTATTCATCAATAATCAAGACAATACGTTTACAGAAGCTGCTGAAAAATATGGTATTGCAGACGAAGGAAACTCCATTCAAGCTACTTTTTTTGACTATGATAATGATGGAGATTTAGACATGTATTTGGCAAACTATCCGATAGCGCATCCTTCCACGTCAAACATGGTGTACAAAAATCGGATGGACAATGTACAAACGATTGAATCTGACAAACTCTACAGAAATGATGGCGAAACTTTTACCGATGTGTCGGAAGCAGCCGGCGTAAAAAACTATAGTTTCTCAATTGGTATCGCTGCCGCAGATGTGAACAATGATGGCTGGCTCGATATATATGTTTCTAACGATTATAGCATTCCCGACTTCATGTATATCAACAACCAAGATGGAACCTTTACAGAAGTCATCAAAGAAGCTACCAATCAAACAGCATTTTACGGAATGGGCGTTGACATTGCGGATATCAACAACGATGGTTTCCTCGATATCTTTCAGGCAGACATGGACGCAGACAGCAATCGACGTCAAAAAGCAAACATGGCAAGCATGAATCCGCGTCTATTTTATGAAACCGTATTGTATGGATTTCACTATCAATACATGCACAACTGTTTGCAACTCAACTCTGGGTTGATGGAAAACGGTGTGCCGAAATTTTCAAACATTTCACGACTAACAGGAACATCATCTACCGATTGGAGTTGGGCACCACTATTTGCCGATTTTGACAACGATTCGCACAAAGATCTATTTGTCAGTAATGGCACACGAAAAGAAATCAACAACAAAGACTTCTTCAAAAAAATAGGAAAAAAGGAATACGATAAGCTTTCACTAGTTGAAAAAAGCGCGCAAATTCCAAGCGAGAAAATTGACAATTTCATGTTCAAAAACCTTGGCGGATTGGAATTCAAAAAAGCCAATCAAGATTGGGGCATAGAACACAAAGGCTTCTCCAACGGAGCCGTCTACGCAGACTTAGACAACGATGGCGATTTAGAAATCATCATCAATAACATTGATGAAGAAGCAGTCATCTTTCAAAATAATGCTACTAACAACTATCTAAAAATTCAATTGCTAGGAACTGCAAAAAACAAACATGGCTTAGGTTCACGCGTTACTATCTATGCTGATGGAAAACAACAAGTACAAGAATTAACCTTAACACGTGGTTTCCAATCATCAGTTGCGCCCGAATTACATTTTGGCTTGGATCAAACAGCACAAATTGACAGTCTAAAAGTTATTTGGAACGACGGCAATAGCTACACACAAAAAAATATAAAAGTCAATCAAACACTTGTGCTCAATCACAATACCAAAAACCCAACACCTGCCACATTGAGCGCAGTCGAAATGCAACACCAAAAATCTAACACGCAACACCTTTTCACAACCGACGCTACACTTTCCACAACTATCAAACATCTAGAAAACGATCATGACGATTTTGCAACGCAAGTATTATTGCCACACAAAATGTCTACGCTCGGACCCGCAATTGCCACGGCAGATGTCAATAACGATGGTTTAGAAGACATCTATCTAGGCAGTGCTTTTGGCTTAACGTCTACTATGTATTTGCAAACGGCAGCAGGTTTCAAACCACACAAAACAGCTGCATTTGATGCAGATAAAATATCAGAAGATGTAGGTGCCATATTCTTTGATCCCGATCAAGACGGCGATCAAGACTTATATGTGGTTAGTGGTGGATACGAATTTGCCGAAAACTCCAACTTTCTCAAAGATCGCTTATATATAAATGACGGAAAAGGTAACTTTCAAAAAAATGAAACGGCACTTCCAGACAACAAAATTAGTGGTGCACGCGCGTATACCTTAGACTATAACAAGGACGGAAAACAAGATATTTTGGTATTAGGACGGCAAACGCCAGGAAAATATCCGTTTCCAACATCCAGTTACTTATTGGAAAATACTGCTACAAAAGATGCCGTACAATTTGAAGACACTACAAAAAAAGCAGCGCCTTCTCTCGAAGGAATCGGAATGGCAACAAGCGCAATCATAACCGACTTTAACAACGATTCGTGGCAAGATATCATCCTTGTTGGCGAATGGATGCCTGTAAAAATATTGCGAAACAATCAAGGTGTTTTTGAAGATATCACCGAAAAAATGAACCTTCAAGAAACGACAGGTTGGTGGTGGAGCATCAATCAAGGTGATTTTGACAATGATGGCGATACAGATTATCTCATTGGAAACAATGGACTCAACTACAAATACAAAGCTACAGAAGATGAAACGTTTGACATTTATGTAGAGGATTTTGACAAAAATCAGAAAGCAGATATTGTATTGAGCTATTATGATGATGGCGAACAATATCCTGTACGTGGTCGCCAATGTTCGTCGCAACAAGTGCCGGGCATCAAGCAGAAATTTAAAAACTATGATGAATTTGCAACGGCAACACTCATTGATGTCTATGGAAAGAAAAATTTGGAAAATGCTTTACACTATCAAATCAAATCATTTGCAAGCATCTATTTAGAAAATACAGGAAATGGTTTTAAAGTTCACCAATTGCCGATGGAAGTACAATTCTCTAGCATCAATCAAATTCTTGTGGAAGATTACGATAAAGATGGAAACTTAGATGCGTTGGTAGCAGGAAACCTATACAATTCGGAAGTAGAAACACCACGAAATGATGCCAGTTATGGTGTATTTTTAAAAGGTGATGGCAACGGAAAGTTTCAAGCAGTTCCAGTGACACAAAGCGGATTTTACACTTCGGGAGATGTCAAAGATTTGCAGCAAATTACCATTGGAAACTCAGCGTACATTCTATCTATAAAAAACAACGACTTTATACAATTTATCAAACATAACAACAAACACTAATTGTAGTAATACATAACCTTTTACACCTAAACTACATGAACAAAATAACCGTGCTTGTGCTATTATTGGCATTTATCAGTTGCAAAAAAGAATCACCAAAAGCTACAGAACTCGTGGCTGAAATAGAATACAAAGTGCCCGCAAAACTTGGCGAAGGTGCTTTTTGGGATTACAAAAACAATCTATTGTATTGGGTAGATATTATTGGAGAAACGCTCAATGTATACAATCCGAAAAGCAAAACGAACAAAGAAATAAAAATGCCCGCACCGATAGGAACCGTAGTTCCTTCGGAAGAAAAAAACAAATTGATCGTGGCGCTCAATGATGGTGTATATATGGTTGATATTACTTCAGAAGCAATTACGAAACTTACCGATGTAGAAGCCGAAAACACAGGAACACGCTTAAATGACGGAAAATGCGATCCTAACGGGAACTTATGGATTGGCTCTATGGATTACTCGCAGACGAATCCTGGCGGGAACTTATACAAAGTAAACGCAAGCGGAAAAGTGGACAAAATGTTAGGAAACATTACGATCTCTAACGGAATTGTTTGGTCTAAAGATCATAAAACAATGTATTATATTGATACGCCAACGACACATATCAAAGCGTTCGATTTTGATGAAAACACCAACACTATTTCCAATGAAAGAATCGTAGTTACGATTCCAAAGGAAGAAGGTTCGCCAGACGGCATGGCAATTGACGAAAACGACCTATTGTATGTTGGTTTATGGAATGGCAACTGCATTGCGAATTACAATCCAAAAACGGGAGAACTCATTCAAAAAATAAAAGTGCCGGCGCACAATGTAACTTCGTGTGCCTTTGGTGGTGAAAATTTAGATATTTTGTACATCACCACATCAAACTTAGACATGACGGAAGAAGAAACGGCTAAATATCCGTTGGCAGGTTCTCTCTTCAAAATAAAACTAGCTGTAAAAGGCGTACACAGTGATTTTTTCAAAAAACCAATGCGGAACGATACACTTATTGCACAAGACAAAACAACACACTAAGATGAAAAAAATATACCTACTTGCCTGTTTAGTACTCACTGTAGTAGCTTGCAAAAAAGAACAGCCATCCACAAATACGGAAGAAGCCAAAGTTTCGGAACTTCTGGCGAAAATGTCTTTGGATGAAAAAATAGGGCAACTCAACTTACGCGGAACGTCTAGTAGAGTAAAAGGAGCATTACCAGATTCACTCAAACAAGCCGTGCGCGATGGAAAAATTGGCGCTTTTTTAAACGTATCCAACACAGAATTTGTGGATGAGTTACAACGCATTGCTGTAGAAGAAAGTCCAAATAAAATTCCGTTGATCTTTGCTAGAGACGTCATTCACGGTTACAAAACGCTATTTCCAATTCCACTCGGAATGGCCGCAAGTTGGGATACCGAAGTAGCAGAAAACTCATCGCGTGTTGCTGCCGTTGAAGGAAGTTCTTTTGGAATTCGTTGGACATTTGCACCGATGTTAGACATTGCTAGAGACAGTCGTTGGGGACGTATTGCGGAATCGCCAGGAGAAGATCCTTTTTTAGCTTCAAAATTGTCGGAAGCGTATGTAAAAGGATTTCAGGGAGACAGTTTAAACGATCCTACAAGTATGATTGCGTGTGCGAAACATTTTATAGGCTATGGCGCGGCAATTGGCGGACGCGATTATAACACGGTTGTCATCAATGATGCGCTGTTGCACAATGTGTATTTGCCATCGTTCAAATCGGCAGTGAATGCAGGTTCGCAGACATTTATGACCGCTTTTAACGAAATGAATGGCGTGCCAGCTTCGGGCGATAAAAAAATGTTGACAAGCATCTTACGCGACGATTATAATTTTGACGGTTTTGTAGTGTCCGATTGGGAATCTGTCGAAGAAATGATTGCTCATGGTTTTGCAAAAGACTTAAAACATGCAGGTGAACTTTCGCTAAATGCAGGGTTAAATATGGAAATGACCAGCAAAGCTTTTGAATTATACACGAAAGAACTCTTAAAAGAAGGCAAAGTTACGGAAGCGCAAATTGATGCATTGGTCGCAGATATTTTAAGAGTCAAGCTCAGAATGGGCTTATTTGATGAGCCGTACAGAGTTGATAAAAGCGACAATCTCTATGCTGAGGAACATTTGGCAATGGCGAAAGATGCTGCCATCAAAAGTTCTGTATTGTTGAAAAATGAGAACAACATCCTACCTTTAAAAAATACAACCAAAGTTGCCGTTATTGGACCTTTGGCAGACAAGCCACGAGAACAACTCGGAACGTGGTCGTTTGATGGTGATGGGAAATTTACACAAACGCCAATCAACGCATTTCAAAGCAACAACACAAACTACACTTTTGTCGAAGGTTTATCATACTCAAGAGACAAATCGACACAAGATTTTTCAAAAGCAATTGCTGCTGCCAAACAATCGGATGTCATTCTTTTTATCGGCGGCGAAGAAGCGATTCTTTCAGGAGAAGCACACAGCAGAGCAGACATCAATTTGCCTGGAGCGCAAGAGCAACTCATCAAAGAATTGGCAAAAACAGGAAAACCGATTGTCTTAATCATCATGGCTGGAAGACCTATTACAGTTGGAAATATCATCAATGATGTAGATGCCATTCTCATGACTTGGCATCCAGGAACGATGGGCGGACCAGCGATTCACGATATGGTTTATGGAGTAGCAGAACCAGGCGGACGTTTGCCTGTTACCTGGCCAAAAGTCGCGGGACAATCACCTATTTATTACAATCATAAAACAACGGGAAGACCTGTAATTCCAGATGAATTTGTGCAAATGGACAGCATTCCGATTGGCGCGTGGCAAAGCTCACTCGGAAACACCACACATTATTTAGACATTGGATATTTGCCAGAATATCCGTTTGGATATGGTTTAGGTTACACTTCGTTTGAATATAGCAACCTCACATTGTCAAGCAATACCATTTCTGAAAATAATGATATTACGCTAAAAGTTACCGTAAAAAACACAGGGAAACGAACAGGAAGTGACATTGCGCAATTATATGTACAAGATGTTGTTGGAAGAATAACACGACCTGTCAAAGAATTAAAAGGCTATCAAAAAGTTACGCTTAAATCGAATGAAACTAAGGAATTGACATTTACGCTTTCGCTAGAAGATTTAAAATACTATGATAATGATGCTGTATTCGGCGTGGAAAAAGGAGATTTTAAGGTGTATGTTGGACAACATTCTGCATCAGGAGTAACGGCAACATTCCAATATGAATAGTGTTTTCATCGTAATGGGCGTAAGCGGTTGCGGCAAAACGACCGTTGGAAAACGACTCGCGGAAACGCTTGCAATTCCATTTATAGATGCAGACGCGTTTCATCCAAAAGAAAACATAGAAAAAATGACGAATGGAATCGCTTTGACAGATACAGATCGGAAACCTTGGCTAGAAAATTTGAATCAAGAACTCAAACTACAAGCGCAACAAAAAGGAGCCGTGTTGGCATGTTCGGCACTCAAAGAAAGCTATCGAAAAATCTTGTCAAAAGGAATTGAAAATTTACATTGGATTTACCTCAAAGGTAATTTTGAACTCATTCAGAAACGCATGCAACAACGCGAACAACACTTTATGGATGTCAACTTATTGCAATCGCAATTTGATACTTTGGAAGAACCAACTTACGGAATACAACTCGCTATTCACAATTCGCCTAACGAATTGGTTACACAAATATGCAATCACATAAAACAAGCATCATGAAAGCTTCTTTTGGAATCATAGGATTGGGCGTCATGGGAAAAAGCATTGCTATCAACATGTTGAATCATGGTATTGCTGTTGCGGTATACAACCGTGAAACGCAACACGAAGTTAATGTTGCGGGTACATTTGAAAAAGCGCATGCGGATAAAAAAGTACAGGGTTTTTCTAATTTGAAAAATTTTGTCAATGCCTTAGAAACGCCTCGCCGCATTTTACTCATGGTCAATGCAGGAAACGCTGTCGATCAAGTAATAGATAGTTTGATACCTTTCCTTTCGGAAGAAGATATCATTTTGGATGGTGGAAACTCACATTATCAAGATACGAATAGAAGAATTGAATCGCTTCAAGAAAAAAACATACACTTTTTAGGACTCGGAATTTCGGGCGGCGAAGAAGGCGCCTTAAAAGGACCGTCGTTAATGCCTGGTGGCAATTTTGAAAGTTATCAAAAAGTTGCTGATGTTTTGGAAACCATTGCGGCGAAAGATAAAAATGGGAAACCATGTTGCGGTTATCTTGGTGGAAATGGCGCAGGACATTTTGTAAAAATGGTGCACAACGGCATTGAATATGGCGATATGCAGTTATTGGCAGAATTGTATGAAATTTTGTCAAAAAGTAAAAGTTATGAAGACATTACCGAAATTTTCAACACCTGGAATCAAACGGAATTGGCGAGTTATTTGTTAGAAATTACAGCGCAAATCTTGTCAACAAAAGAAGGAGATACGTATGTGTTAGATACCATTTTAGACAAAGCAGGCAACAAAGGCACAGGTTCATGGTCGAGCAAAGCGGCCTTGGAATTAGGAATTCCGACAACGATCAAAACGGCGGCGGTGTATGCACGATATATGTCGTCTTTCAAACAGAAAAGAAAACAATTAGCTATAGAATCCACTAAAGAAACCTTTGAAGCGCTTGACATAGAAACTGTAAAAGGAGCGTATGGTTTTGCCAGAATGCTCAACTTACATCAAGGATTTGAATTGCTACAAGAAGCATCAAACGTATACAATTGGCAATTGAATTTAGCGGAAATCTGTAGAATCTGGTCCAACGGTTGCATCATCAAATCAGCATTGTTGCAGGAAAGTATCGAAGTATTTCGACAACACGATTCGTTACTTGACGCTGAACACATCACACAAAAACTCACACAACAAGAAACTGCGGTAAAAAATTTATTGCATCATGCTTTGGATAATCGCTTGAATGTTCCATGTTTTTCGGAAGCCTATTCCTATTGGATTATGATGACAACTGAACGCACATCCGCTAATATGATTCAAGCACAACGCGACTTTTTTGGCGCGCATACATTTCAAAAAATAAACGATTCTTCACAAAAATCATATCATCACCAATGGAAAGCCTTATAACAGAAGTTACATCAGCAAAAGCGACATTAGACATTCCATTAGTACTTTCGGTTTTAGGTGGAATTACGATATTACTAGTGCTTATTTTACAGTTTAAAATACAAGCATTTATCGCTTTACTGATTGCGAGCATTAGTGTTGGGATTTTTGCAGGAATTTCGCCAATGGATATCATAACCACCATGAAAACAGGAATGGGCAATACGCTTGGTTCTGTGGCGTTGGTAATTGGTTTGGGCGCTATTTTTGGTTCCATCCTAGAATATTCGGGTGGCGCAGAAGCTTTAGCACGATTTATGCTGAAAAAATTTGGCGAAAAACGAGCTTCTTGGGCATTGATGATTACAGGATTTCTCATTGCGATTCCTGTATTTTTTGATGTCGCATTTATCATTTTAGTGCCACTTATTTATTCGCTACAACGACGCACCAAAAAATCCTTATTACTGTATGCAATTCCGCTCTTGGCAGGATTAGCCATTACGCATTCGTTTATTCCACCAACACCAGGACCTATTGCGGTCGCTGATATTTTAGGTGCTGATTTGGGTTGGGTAATTTTGTTTGGAATCATTGTGGGAATTCCGACAGCGATTGTTTGTGGACCTATCTTTGCCAAATACATCGCACAAAAAATACATGTTGATGCACCGGCAGTTATTACAGAAAAAGCACAAGAAGAAGAAAATTATCCCGCTATCGGGTTGATTCTTTCCATTATTGGGATTCCAATTTTGTTGATTGTGTGCAATACCATCATCAACAGTCCGCTCGTCAGTGAAGATACCATTTCAGCAGACATAAAACAATGGATTGGTTTGATTGGAAACCCAATTGTAGCGTTGATTTTAGCAAACTTAATTGCGTGGTACGTATTGGGAATTCGACGAAAAGTCACCAAAAAGAAATTACTAGACATCACTTCCAAATCTATGGCACCTACAGGAATCATTATTTTGTTGACAGGAGCAGGAGGTGTTTTTAAAGAAATGCTCGTAACTACGAAAACGGGAAATATGTTGGCTGTTTATTTTGCAGAAATTGGCATTCCAATTATTATCTTCGGGTTTTTTATTGCAGTGTTGGTTCGAATTTTACAAGGTTCGGCAACCGTAGCGATGATTACCGCAGCAGGTTTTACGTCGCCTTTGGTCATGGCGCAAGAAAGCATCACGGATATTGATAAAGCCTTGTTGGTGATTGCCATCGCGTCGGGCGCGTCCATCATGTCGCATGTAAATGATAGTGGATTTTGGCTGGTAAGTAAATATTTAGGCATTAACGAAAAGCAAACTTTTCAAAGTTGGACGCTGATGACGACCATTTTGGCAATCACAAGTTTTATAATTATAGGTATACTATCTTTCATCATATAAAAACATAAAAACGTAACTTTCAAAACATGGCAACACAAACGAAATTAACCTTTAAAGAAAAAGTAGGATATGCTTTGGGTGACACAGCTGCAAATATTGCTTGGCGAACTGTTTCTTATTTTTTACCAATATTCTATACGGATGTTTTCGGTTTGGAAGCTGCTGTAGCTGCTACTTTGATATTTTTGATTCGTTTGAGCGATGGTGTCACCGATTTGATTATGGGGAACATTGCCGATCGTACGAAAAGCAAGTATGGAAAATTTCGTCCGTGGTTATTGTGGACAGCTTTGCCATTTGCCGTTGCTTTGGTATTGCAGTTTACCACGCCCGATTTAAGTTTGACAGGAAAAATTATTTGGGCGTACGGGACTTCTATCTTTTACACATTAACATATACAGCAAATAATGTCCCATATTCTGCGTTGATGGGCGTCATGACAAGTGATGTAAAAGAACGTACAGAACTTTCTTCCTATCGTTTCTTTGGAGCGTATTTTGGCGGTGTCATTGCAACTATTGGAGTCATTGCTTTGGTCGATTATTTAGGAGGAGGAAATGAAAATTTAGGTTATCAATATACGATGTATGTGTTGGCATTTATATTAGCTGGATGTTCTTTAATTACTTTTTATACTACACGCGAACGTGTTCCTGCCATTACGACGAGCAATTTAAAAGATGATTATAACGATTTAATTAAAAATGTACCTTGGTTGATTTTACTTTTTATCGGATTTGTTTTTGTAACCTATAATGTCATTAAGCAGAGTACGGCGATGTATTATTTTTCGCATTATGTTCAGAATGAAGATAACTTTTTAGGAAGCTTGGTGGAATGGGGCGGAGAAAAAGGCTTAGCAGGATTGTATTTGCTATCGCTCTTAGTGATTTCGATGATTTCTACGGTGTTTGCACCAGCATTGACACGCTATTTTGGAAAAGTAAAACTGTTTATTTTGAGCATTTTATTTTCTGCAGTAACTGCAGGAGCTATGTATTGGTTGGAAGCGAATCAAGTTGGAAGTATTTTTACTTTAGGAATTTTGTCTGAATTTGGTGCAGGATTGATGCCTGTATTGTTTTTTGCCATGTTGGGTGATGCTGCAGATTTCTCGGAATATAAAAACGGACGTCGCGCCACAGGATTGGTCTTTTCAGCAGGAACCTTTGCGATGAAATTTGGTGGCGGTATGGCAGGATTTATTACACTGATGATTCTGAATTTTTATAATTATGATGGAGAAGCTGTGGTAAAAACGCCTGAAATGCTAGAAGGAATCAAGTTGAATATGAGTATTGTGCCCGCAGTTTTTGTCTTAGTTGGTGTAATCGCATTATCGTTTTATCCGCTAAATTCTAAAAAGATGAAAGCGATTGAAGCTACCTTGGAAGAAAGACGTGTTGCGAAGTTGAAGTGATGTTGTTTTTTGTTGATTCGTCAATTTGTCAATTTGTCAATTTGTCAATTTGTTGATTTGTCTGTCTGTTTTACTAGCAACTAACAACGAATAACAAAGTAAAAATGTTAAATTTTAAATGGAAAACAACTCACAACAGGAGCAACGCGACTAACACACAACAATCGAAGTAGAAATGTAAAACTCAAAATGTGTCACATCGAGCGCAGTCGAGATGTAAAATGTAAAAGTGTTTTAACAACCAACCAACAACCAAAATCACTTTTTCCGCAAGGCAAGTACACCTAGAATTGGTCCAATAGCTAACACCATTACGATTGTTGGTGAGTTTGTCATAGTTCGTAAAGTATCAACTAATAGAATACTGATAATGGTGATGAAAAAACCAATACAATTCACAATGGTAAGCGCAGTACCTTTTAATTCGACAGGTGCATTTTGAGCAACTAAGGTTGAAAATAGCGGTGAATCAGCAATGACAACCATTCCCCAAAATAATAAAAAAGTAATATATAGTATTGGTGAATTTATAGAGAACAGTAAAGGAGCTATTAAACAACAACTACAAGATAACGCTAACGACGTACGTGCCACACGTTTTACACCTACTTTTTGTGCCATAAATCCGCCAATCACACAGGCAAATCCACCAATGGCGATGATAGCAAACGATAATAACGGTATGTTGAATGTTGTTTCTGGATACATATTGGTATACACTTGAAGCATGAACGGAATAAACGCCCAAAACGCATACAACTCCCACATATGACCAAAGTAGCCAAAGGCAGCCGATCTGAAGTGTTGCTTTTTGAAAATATTCGGAATTGCTGAGAAATCTATTTTTTGTGAAGGTTTCCTGAAGGGTCCGTTAGGAACAAAACCAATCATAAGTAAACCGCCCAAAACTGCCAAAGATGATGTAGCGATGAGCACAAATTCCCACGGAAGCTCACCTTTGAGTTCTTTGAGTAAATGTGGAAATGCAGTTCCTATCACCAAAGCTCCGACTAAGAAACCAAGTGATTTTCCAAGTCCTTTTTCATAATAATCTGCTGCAATTTTCATTCCCACAGGATAAATTCCCGCAAGGAAAAAACCAGTAAAAAAACGAAAGACAAGAATGCTAGCATAAGTATTGCCTTTCCAAATGAGTAGTATGTTGGCGAAAGCTCCCAATAAGGCACACAGAAAGAAAATTTTTGAAGGTGCAAAACGATCTGCAATAGACAGTATGGCAAAAATGAGTGTTCCTGCGATAAAACCAAATTGAAGAATAGAGGTGATGTGACTCAAAGCACTTTCTTCTAGTAAGAAGTGTAGTTTTAAATCGCTCATGACTCCATTTCCTGCAAACCATAGTGATGTGCAAAAGAATTGCGATAGTACGATGACAGGAAGTATGTGTTTTGGTGGGTTCATTTTTTTGTTAGTTTGAAACCATATGAATTCCTAAAAATATTTTTTTCGTTTCATAGTACTTCTCGATACAACGAATCTGAGATTCGCCACACGAAGAGACGTTTAGGTTACTTATAATCTTATCTGTCAATGACAATCAAAACTTCTCACAACTCATCACTTCATCAACGAAATTGCTTTTTCTACACTTTCCGTTGGTAGCTTGCATGCTCGGTTTACACAGACATAGATAAAGGTTTTGTCTTCATAAAAACGATTTTCTAGTAATGGTAAGGAGCTTTCAGTAGTGCTTCCGCAGAGAATGATATTTGGTAAGTAATTTTGGTGTAATTCTTTTGCTTTCGCGATGGCATCTTTTCCATTAATCACAACTTCATAATACGGTTCCGTCAAGTTTATATACAATTCCAGCCAATTGGCATATACGTATGGATATTCGAGCGCTTCTGGCAGTACGCGTTGTAACATTTTTTTACTTTTCGATTCAAAATCTTCCTTGCCAAAATAGTGACTCAGTTTGAATAGATTGTGACTCATCACGGAGTTTGCAGACGGCATCACACCATCTTCTACATCAAACTCTTTAAAGTTGAGTCCGCCCGTTGACGTTTCCGTAAAGGCAAAAAGTTCTTTTTCAGCATCGTAAAAATGATTGATAGTGTATTCGGTTAATGAGTTGGCATCATTCAACCATTGTTCGTCAAAGGTAATTTGATATACAGCGAGAAACGCATCAATTAAAAACGCATAATCTTCTAAATATCCATCAATTCCTTTGTTTTCTAAACTTCGAAGTACTTTCCAATCATCGGTGATGAGTTGTTCTTTGATCGCCTTTGCCGTTTTGATCGCTTCGGCTTTTAGACTTTCATCACCAAAAACTTTGTATGCATCTGTGTATGCTTTTAACATGAGCGCATTCCAAGCCGTGATTACTTTCGTATCAGTTTCTGGTGCTTTTCGGCGTTTGCGTTCTTGCAAAAGGATGGTTTTCCAGTGTGTTACTTTTTGTTGTAAATCCGCAAGTGTCACTTTGTATTTTCCCGCGAAAGCGGTATCGGTAACCGTTTTTACCAACACATGTTTATCATCTTCCGTTTTGGGGATTGTATTGATGCCGTAATAGTCCGAAAATAGCGTAAAATCTTCTGTGATTAATTTTTGTAATTCGTCTTTATTCCAAGTATAATAAGCGCCTTCTTCCAATTCGTTTTCTTCATTGAAACTATCTGCATTGAGCGAAGCGTGTAGTAAACCATCTGTACGCGCAAATTGTTTTTGGATAAAATCTAGTGTTTGATAGGCTACCGCTTTATAACGATCATTTTTTTGTGTTTGATACGCATATGAAAACAAAGAAATCAATTGTGCGTTGTCGTACAGCATTTTTTCAAAGTGTGGAATATTCCAAAGTTCATCCGTTGTATAGCGTGCAAATCCACCTTCTAGATGATCAAACAATCCGCGGTTGGCAATGTTTTGTAGTGTGGTATGTACATGATTTGACAGTGCTTCATTTTTTGTAGCCGTTGCATAACGCAATAGAAAATTGTAATTGCCTGGGCGTGGAAATTTTTCAGCTTCTTGCAATCCGCCAGCATTTACATCTAACTGTTTTTTCCATGTGTGGACAATGCTATCTGTTGAAATGTTAGCAAGGTTTTTAGTATTGCTTGAAAATGTTTGCAGTGACTGCATCCGTTGTGTTTGCGCTTTGGCAAATTGGGCTGTTTTTTCTGGATTTTCTTTGTGAATTTTTACAATTTGTTCTAAGGAGTTCATCCAGTTTTCTTTCGTAAAATACGTGCCGCCCCAAACAGGTTCGCCATTGGGAAGTGTAATGCAATTTAGTGGCCAACCTGCATTTCCTGTCATCAATTGTACTGCTTTAATATAGGTTTTATCAATATCAGGATGTTCTTCACGATCTACTTTTACGTTGATAAAATTGGCATTCATAAATGTTGCCACTTCTGTATCTTCAAAGGTTTCTTTTTCCATCACGTGACACCAATGGCAGGAAGCGTATCCGATGGAGAATAAGATAAGTTTGTTTTCTTGGGTAGCTTTCGCTAGAATTTTTTCGCTCCAAGGTTGCCAATCTACAGGATTGTGCGCGTGTTGTAATAAATACGGACTCGATTCGTTGACGAGCGCATTGGTATATTTATGTGTTTCTTTTGAAGTGTCCGAACAAGAAATCAGCAGGAAAAGAATGAGTAGTAAAGTGGTGTTGAAAATGCGCATGCAAAGCTTTTTCTCAAATATAGATATCGTTATCAATAGAAGCAAAAAAAAGCGAACCGAAGTTCGCTTGTCATGTATTATCGTCTTTCTACTTTGCAGCATTCTGATAAATCTGTCCAATCGCTTTCTTGTCTTCCTCCTCTTACTAATTCAGGATTCATGTCAGATACATTCAATTTGGTAATTTTTAACGTTTTGACTTTCTTTTTTTTCATGATTTAAAATTTTGATTCATAATAAACCAAGATACTAAAAAGAAGTGATTTGAAAGGTTGTACTGATAACTATTCTATCAACTCCAAAATAAATGTCATTATATTATTGTTTAAAGCGAAGCACTACCCACTTTTTAGCGTCAACTGTACATTGATACATATTAATTTCATAAGTTATTCCACTCCATTAAGTATCTCAACTCACGATTGAATCTTCCGGTATCTTTTTGAAAGGTGTTTTTTTGTGTATTTACATATGATTGTTTCGGTATATTTCTCGATCGTCACAAAACTTCAATTTTTCAACCGCTGTATTGTCACTTTTACCTACGGTTTTTCCGTTTCACACAATTTCAATTGTAGCTACAGGGCTTTCTAGCGTTTATTTGCACCATAGAATTTAATCAAACAAAAAAATAGTTTAATCTAAAACATTTCAAGCAATGAAAAAATATGCAATCCTTTTTATCTTACCATTTTTATCAATGAGCTGTAGCAATGATGACGATGCACAAAACGCAAGTTATCCTGAAGAAAACGCAAATGCTGTACAATTACGAACAGATGCTACATTTGGAAAAATTTTGACCGATGCAGCTGGCAAATCACTCTATTTCTTTTCACTAGATCATACTGGAGAATCTGTTTTTTGTGTAGACGGATGTATTGACGCATGGCCTGTTTTTTATACTAATGAACTTACGTTAGATGATGGCTTACTAGCGTCTGATTTTGGCACAACAACACGTGCAGACGGTTCGTTACAAACAACGTACAAAGGTTGGCCTTTATATTATTTTTCCAACGATGCTGAAGCGGGACAAATTAATGGAGATGGCGCAAATGACACTTGGTATGTAGCAAAACCTGATTATTCATTAATGATTGTAAGTGCGCAGCTTATTGGTGCGGACGCTAGTGGCGTGCAAACAAATTTGGATAGTACTTACCAACCTGGAGACGAGCGTACATTTTACATTACAGACGATCGTGGAAATACGTTATATCGTTTCAGTCCTGACCTAAATGGGCAAAATAATTTTACTGCAAGCGATTTTTCAAATAACGGAGTATGGCCAATTTTTAATGTAGAAGTTACCAATGTACCAAGTATTTTAGCGATGACTGATTTTGCAACCATTGATGTTTTTGGACAATCACAACTTACGTATAGAGGATGGCCTTTATATAAATTTCAACAAGATACAGGAAGAGGCGACAACTTTGGTGTTGGATTCCCACAAGCAGGAGTTTGGCCTATTGTTAACCAAAATACGCAAACTGCTCCTCAGCAGTAGTGTTTAGTTTCGTTTTTAGCTATCACGAAAAGCCGCTAGTTGTACGCTAGCGGCTTTGAATGTGTTATGGGTTTTTCTTGACAATGTTCATTGTAAGAACTTGTATATTTACATTGCCAGTCTAAATGGTGTGTTTGATTCTTTATTACTGACCATTTTTAAGATAAGGCGATTTTTT
>CAZHSA010000050.1:0-17028 GCA_964535135.1 uncultured Kordia sp. | reverse complement strand
CTTTCTGTGACATATCATTACATTAACATTAAAACCGATTATTATGAAAAATGTCAACTTAAAGCCTTTTGTAAATGTTACCAAGACTTACAAAGGTCATTTAATCAGAAAGCATACCACAAAAGTACGAAAAACTAATTGATAGCGTCTCTATTACGTTCAATTATTGCATTTTATCGTTCTATTTTAACCTTTTATAGGTGAAAGGCGGTTTTTTCTATATGAAAATACTGAAAAAAACACCGCAAAAATTTCAAATGCTGTTAAAAATGATAGTACTTTTTAAAAATATGGCATCATAAGAGCAAGGAATGAATTGATTTTTGTGAAAATATAGTATCTTTCGCACTCATAAATCCTCAAATATGAAGCGACTCAAAGCGTCTATATATCTACTTCTATTTTTAGTGTTTCAAACCGTATTTGGACAAACTTCTACAAACGATTACGAAAAGTACCCTGTATTTGCTGAATGTGAAACTGTAGCTATTGCCGATCTTGAAAATTGCTTTAATACCACGCTTAGAACATTTATCAATGATAATTTTAAACAACCAGAAATTATCGACAAAGAAAATTACCAAGGCGAACTCGTCGTATTATTTGAAGTTACGAAAGAAGGAAAATTTAAAGTCCTGTATGTAGATGCCGTATATGATGACTTGAAAACCGAAATAAAACGCGTATTTGGCTTATTGCCAACAGTAAAACCTTTTACGTATAGTGGAAAACCTGCGTATCTTCAATTTACGATGAAGTTGGAAATTCCATTGGGAAGCCTAGAAGCAATTGAAAAACCTAAAACGCTTCAAGACAAAGAAAACGAACTCGAAGCCGCTGCAAAAACTGAATTTGATGCTGTAAATTCCGAATTAGAAACGTATGAAGACGAATTGTACGCAAGCAACCTAAACATTCCACTTTCACATGATATGTATTCGTATTTTGATCGTCAAGTGAACTTGGTCGGAACCAACAGTCATACAGCTTCTAAACCGTTTTTATACAATACAGTTTCCAACTATTATGATTTTAATGCACAGCAAACAAAGCTCAAAAAAGACGCTTCTTCATGGTTGGGACGTAAATTATGGAACGAACACATGGTAACTGTAAAAGGAAAAAACTATTGGTTTGTGCTCGATCCTATTGTCGATTTACAACTTGGAGGACACACAGACAGCGAGGTTGATTACACATACAACAACACGCGAGGCGTGCAAGTACAAGGAGGTTTAGGAAAAGGATTTAACTTTTCGGCAACGGTTTTTGAAAGTCAAGGTCGATTTGCAGACTATTTTAATAGATATGCAGAAAGTATTCGTCCAGCAGGAGGAAATCCAGCAATCATTCCTGGACGTGGCATTGCTAAAGATTTTAAAACAGATGCGTACGATTATCCTGTGGCAGAAGGCTACATTTCATACTCGCCCAACAAAACCTTCAATGTGCAATTTGGGCACAGCAGAAACTTTATTGGCGACGGATATCGCTCGTTATTTGTCAGTGATGTTGTAAGTCCGTATCCGTTCTTAAAACTAAATACATCCTTTTGGAAACTAAAATATACCAATACGTGGATGTGGCTGCGCGATGTACGTCCGGAAGTTACGGAAGATGGCGCTTTTCTAACAAAATATATTGCCAATCATTACCTAAGTTGGAATGTCTCTAAAAAATTAAATGTTGGCTTTTTTGAATCGGTTATTTGGAAAAACGACAACAACCGAGGCTTTGATGTCAATTATGTAAATCCGATCATATTTTACCGTGCTATTGAGTTTTCTACGGGTTCGCGTGCTGGAAATGCTATTGTAGGATTGAGTTCAAAATACAAATGGAATGACAATGTAAATTTTTATGGGCAGTTTATTTTGGATGAATTTTCGCTGAATGATATCCGAGATGGCAATCAAAGTTGGAAAAACAAATTTGGTTTTCAGTTGGGCGCAAAATATTACAACGCGTTCAAAGTAGATAATTTATTGTTGCAGTTTGAATACAATCAAGTGCGACCGTATACGTATTCGCACAACGAAGTTGCTACAAATTACGGGCACAACAATCAATCATTAGCGCATTTATGGGGCGCAAACTTTCGTGAAGTTATCGGAATTGCACGTTACAATCACAATCGCTGGTATGGAAGTGCAAAATTAATTTTTGGGCAACGCGGTTTAGACTTTGATCCAACAACTGATCCGGCAAGCTACGGAAGTAACATCTTTATTGACAACGACAACAGAGTAGGCGATACAGGCATTGAATTGCTACAAGGAAACAAAACAAATGTGCTCATTGCCGATTTGAATGCGGGTTACATCATCAATCCGAAAACCAACTTAAAAATCTTTGCCAATGTTATGTATAGAAGCTTCAATCCAGATGCTAACACATTGGTAGATTTCAAAGAAAATACCACGTGGATTAATTTCGGAATTCGTACAGATATTTTTAATTGGTATTTTGATTTTTAACTTTTCTATTTCGATTTTTTTATTAAATTTGTTAAAGCCTCGAAAAAAAGTTAATACCAAGATATTATTTAGTCTTGCCTCCCAAAACCTATATTTAAAATGATTAAGCCATTTTTTGTTTTACTTCTTATTTTACCATTTATTTATTTAGGGTTTAAGTCTGTTGACTTAGCAGTGTATAAACGACGACGCGGTGACAGTTACACTGTAAAAGAATATCCAGTATTCATTATCGGTTGTGTATTATTTGCAGTGGCAGGAATTATTATTGCAAACGTTGATATGTTACTTGGTTTTTTCTAAACTTTGATAAAATGTTTTGCGCAAAACTTCACCAGAAATAAACCAATCACCATAACCTAAATCATCATATTTTTTTGTGATAGAAGTATCTTCTGTTACTTGCGCTTCGGTTTTTCCTGCTTTAATGGCAGCGACAACCTTTTCTTCAATACTTTCTAGCATTTCCAAATACGCTTTTAATTCAGTTTTAGTAGACATATTTCTGTGCCCAGGAATGATCTTAGTATCATCATTAATTACGAGCAATGCTTTTTTAATAGCCGCAATATATCCTTGTGTGCTTCCGCCAGAATTTAGGTCGATATACGGGTACTTTCCTTGAAAATAGGCATCACCTGTGTGTAATACATTGCTTTCTGTAAAATAAACCATGGCATCACCATCGGTATGCGCTTCATGCACATGAAAAATAAAGATAGATTCCTCATTAAAGAAAAAAGAAACATCTTTTGAAAAGGTAATTATAGGCAATGCTTCTTTTGGAGCAGCTTTTTTAGTGGTGTTGCGTTCTTTATTAAACTGATCCATGCTCATACGCTTTCGCACATTTTCATGTGCTACAATCACGGCGCCTTCTTTCTGCATATTTTCATTTCCGCCTGTATGATCGCCATGCCAATGTGTATTAATCAAAAATTCTACAGGTTGATCCGTAACGCTTTTAATAGCGGCTAAAATTTTTGGCGTCAAACGTGCAAACTGATCATCAATCATAAAAACACCATCTTCTCCCACGGAAATAGCAATATTTCCACCTTGTCCTACCAGCATATATACATGATCTGTGACTTTGGTAACTTTAATTTGAACTTCTTTCTTTTGTGCGAATACTACGGTGACAGAAAAAAGGAAAATAAATGAAGCGATTGTGTTTAAAAATTTCATGTGTTATTTTTTTGTTAGTATGTAAGATGAAATCTGCGGGGAATCAATTTAGGAAAAACAATAAAATTAGCATATTCCAAAAAGATTCCAACTCGGTAATAGTCGTTGCAAATTGCACTTCCTTTCCAAAGATAAAAATAGAAAAGCAATAACTATTTAGAAAACTAGTAAAACCTTTGAAAATCATTGCATACAAATGATTTGTACTATATCTTTGCAGGAATTTACGAAGGTTGATGAAAACGGCATTGAACACAGTCAAAAAAACATACGCATTTGCTTCAATATTTGAAGATTTTAAACAGCTCACAAAGGTTGGATTAGCCATTAGTGTTGTCTTCTCTTCATTGGCAGGATACTTGCTTGCAGTTGGCGCAGATGGTTTTAGTTTCAAAATACTGAGCTTACTCGCTTTAGGTGGCTATTTTATGGTTGGTGCATCCAATGCGTTCAATCAAATCATAGAACGCGATTTAGATGCTTTGATGGATCGTACCAAAGACAGACCGATTCCATCGGGACGTATGACGGTAACCACAGCTTTCATCATCGCTGCCATATTCACCATACTAGGAATTGGTATTTTGTATATCATCAATCCAAGAACGGCGATGTTTGGCGCCATTTCTATATTCTTATACACTTGTGTATATACGCCATTAAAAACTAAAACACCTTTAGCCGTATTTGTAGGCGCCTTTCCGGGAGCCATTCCATTTATGTTGGGCTGGGTTGCGGCAACAAATCAATTTGGGATTGAACCAGGAATTTTATTCATGATTCAATTCTTTTGGCAATTTCCGCACTTTTGGGCAATTGGTTGGTTTTTATACGACGATTACAAAAAAGGCGGATTTTTTATGTTGCCTACAGGCAAAAGAAACAAAGCCACCGCATTGCAAATTATCATGTATACCGTTTGGTTAATTTTAATTTCGATCTTTCCAGTTTCTGGATTAACAGGCGAATTAAAATTATCAATAGTAGCAGCTATTTTAGTATTTATTGCTGGTGTTGGATTGTTGTATTACGGAATCCAACTATACAGAAAAATGGATAAAAAATCAGCAAAAGCATTGATGTTAGCTAGTGTGGGATACATCACCTTAATGCAAATAATATTTGTGGTAGACAAATTTTTACAATAAACTATGGATTTAACGCAAGGAACATTTCAGGAGAAGAAAGACAGATCGAGAAAGATGATGTTGTGGTTTGCTATGATTAGCATGTTTATGACATTTGCGGGACTCACTAGTGCGTACATTGTAAGTCAAGAACGCCCAGATTGGTTAGACAGTCTAGTGTTACCAACAGCGTTTTTTTACAGTACATTGGTAATTATTATAAGCAGCATTACATTTCATTTTGCTAAAGTGTCCATACAAAAAGGACTCAGACAAGCAACAACGATGTATTTATTGCTTACGTTGGCACTTGCTGCTGCGTTTGTAATTTTACAGTTTGTAGGGTTCAATGAAATCTACGAAAACAAGTATTTTTTCACAGGTAAATCAAGTACAGTTACATCCTCTTTCATCTATATCTTAACCGGAGTTCATTTATTGCACGTCGCGGCAGGTATAATCGTGTTATTGGTTGTAATTTATAATCATTTTAAACAAAAGTATAAACAAGGGCAAACACTTGGTTTAGAACTAGGTGCAATGTTCTGGCATTTCCTAGATATATTGTGGGTCTTCTTGTTTTTATTTTTATATTTCTTATCATAAGAAAAAAATGTAAATTTGAACAATTTTTTAAAAATGTAAACTTTTTATGGAAGCTACTGTTTCAAATACAGGCACAGAGGATAAAGTTTGGGGAGGCGGCAATCAGCCGTTAAGAGCAAGCTACGGGAAAATGATGATGTGGTTTTTCATCCTGTCAGATGCACTTACGTTCTCAGGATTCTTGGCAGCGTACGGATTCTCAAGATTCAAGTTTATTGATTCTTGGCCAATTGCAGATGAGGTGTATAATCACTTTCCAGGAATACACGGAGATAATCCAATGTATTTCGTTGCCTTAATGACCTTTATATTAATTGCGTCATCGGTAACCATGGTATTGGCAGTAGATGCAGGTCACCACAACGACAAAAAGAAAACTACTTTTTACATGTTCCTTACCATCATTGGAGGAGCAATCTTCCTAGGATCGCAGGCGTATGAGTGGACAAACTTCATCAAAGGTTCTTATGGAGCGTTGGAAACAAAAGGTGGACAAATTTTACAATTTGTAGATACCAAAACAACACCAGACAGCGATAAAATGTATCGTGTTTCTGTAGATGACTTTGCAACAGCTTCTTTTAAAGAAAGAGAACAGCATCAAAGTAAAAATGGACTGTGGTATGCTTCAGAATCTTCATTGCCAACATATTCTGTTCAAGATGTGGTAACAGGATTTAATGAAAGTCCAAGTTTAGCAGTTCGTACACAAGAAATCATTCCAAATGTAGCGGCGTTAAAAGCTTCTGACAATCCAGCAGATGTTGCAAAAGGTGAACGTTTTGAGAGAATGTATATCAATGCAGATCATAAAGGACACAAAGGAATTTTAAATCGTGCAGAATCTGAAAAAGCATTGAAAGATGCGGTTACATATGTAAAAGGAGCAAATCTTGTCCACAATGAATATGGAAATAGATTATTTGGAGATTTCTTCTTCTTCATTACAGGATTCCACGGATTCCACGTATTTTCAGGAGTAGTTATCAATGTTATTATTTTCTTCAACGTGTTATTAGGAACATACGAAAGAAGAAAAAATAACTACGAAATGGTAGAAAAAGTTGGACTCTATTGGCACTTTGTCGATTTAGTTTGGGTATTCGTATTTACATTCTTCTACTTAGTTTAATAAAAAATATATCAAAGAAATTATATAATATATCATGGCACACGATCACGGACATACGGAGCATAAATTAGCCATATTTAGAGGAAGACTTAAATTTAAGTCGAACGTTCAGAAAATTTGGGGCGTTTTAATCTTCTTATCTATTGTTACAATTGTTGAAGTAGGATTAGGTATTATAAAGCCGTCTATTTTGGTGGATAATTACTTTGTGGGAATGAAACTCCTAAACTGGGTATTCATCATTTTAACCATTGTAAAAGCATATTACATTGCATGGGACTTTATGCACTTGCGTGATGAAAAAAGTTCATTACGTAGAGCAGTTGTTTGGACAGCAGTATTCTTAATTTGCTATTTAATATTTATTCTTTTGCAAGAAGGAACGTATATTGAAGATGTAAAAACAAACGGATTCATCAAGTGGGATTTCTAAAATGACACGATTCACATATAGAGAAAAGGCAGTACTATTTGTACTGTCTTTTTTTATACCTCTATTTTAAAGAATTATTTTCAGGAAAGATATGAATGACTCTTTTTGTTTTGGTGGAAATTGCACATGTTAATTCTATCTAAAAACAACTAAAAAAGTAAAAAAAACGATAGATTCTCGCGGTAATTCGCAAACCGATTTTTATTTTTGCAGTATGAAAGTGTAAACAGTAAAAAAAGCTGAATACCATCAACTATAAACTGTAAAACAACGGATTATAAATAAAATACCTGCGCATAAAATAGCTAGCCAAATCCTACGACGGTTTTGCGAATAGGTTACAAGCGCATGGAAAACATACTAAGAAACGCACACATGAAAAAGAAGATCATTTTAGGAATTTTATTCTTATTGCCTGTATCCATTGTATTAATTCTTCTTTTTACAAACCACAACTACAGACCGCTTCCTGTCATCAAAGAAGGTGTCGCCGAATTGATAAATTACGATTCACTTGAAAACAAAGACTCTATTCAGTTTGATGGAAAAATTACCATTCTTGGATTTCTAGGGAGTGATGTGGAAAACAAAAAAATCAACATATTAAATCTCAATCAAAAAATATACAAACGTTTTAGTGGCTTCAAGCATTTTCAACTTATCATGCTTGTATTACCTGGACAAGACGAAATAATTAAAGATTTAAAAAATGAAATCAGTCGTTTTGCAGATGAACTCGAATACTGGAATTTTGTTATTGTAGATAAAGAGGAGTTAGAACGCATTCATGACGGATTGGAATCTCCATTACTTTTGGATGCAAATGGAAGTTCTAAATACATGTACATCATTGATAAAGATAAAAATTTGCGAGGACGTTTTGATGACCGATCAAAAATAGAGCTGCGTGAAGGCGGAGTAGCACCATACATGTTGTACGGATACAATACAGAAAAAGTTTCAGAATTATCTGGAAAAATGACGGATGACATCCGAATTCTTTTCAAAGAATACAGAGGAAAAGGCAAAAATGAGAAATCAGACAAAAGAAGAACAGAAGACTTGAAAAAATAATACATGAAAAAAAAGAACTATTCATATATCGGAATCGCATTTATCATGTTGGTCTTTGGAATCATATTCATTCCTAAAATTGTAGATAAAGTACAAAAAGGAGAAACGATTGAGAAAGATCGTATGAATATCGTAGGCGCAGAGCGAAACACAAAACTTCTCTATCTTAAAATTGATGGAAAAGCACGCCGCGTTCCGCAATTCCTATTCACTAATCAAGACAGTTTAGAAATATCAAATCAAGACTTTAGTGGAAAAGTTACCGTTATGGAATTTTTCTTTACAACCTGTCCAACCATTTGTCCTGTGATGAATAGCAACATGCGAACTTTGGACGAAGAGTTTCACGAAAGAGATGATTTTGCCATTGCATCATTCACTATTGATCCTGAAAAAGACACGCCAAAAGCGCTTAAAGAATATGCAGAACGGTATGGTGTAAAATCACTCAACTGGCATTTCTTAACAGGGAAATTAGAGAAAATTCACGAACTCTCTAACACAGGATTCAACATCTTTACAGGAATCAATCCAGATGTAGCAGGTGGATTTGAACATCAAGGATACTTTGCATTGATAGACAAAAACGGATTCATACGCTCGCGAAGAGACAACCACGGAAACCCAAAAATCTACTATCAAGGAACAGATATAGACGAAGTAGAAATGTTGAGGCAAGACATTAAAAATTTATTAGAAGAAGAATAACAGTATCATGGAAGCAACAACTGACATCGAAAAAAAATACAAAAAACTAATCATTGCATTATCGGTAGCAATTCCTGTAGTCGTAGCGATTTTATTTCGTGTAAAACTGGAAGATGTAGAACCGTTAAGCTTTTTACCGCCAATTTATGCAACTATAAATGGAATTACAGCAGTTTTCTTAATTGCTGCGGTGATTGCGATCAAAAACAAAAAAGTAAAGTTGCATGAAACCTTGATGAAAATCTGTATTGGACTTTCAGTGGCGTTCTTAGCAATGTATGTAGCATATCACATGACGTCTGAATCTACCAAATACGGAAATCCTGATGCGTTGATGCGCGGCGTGTATTTCTTTATCCTAATTTCTCATATTGTATTGAGTATTGCCATCATTCCTTTGGTGTTGATCACGTATGTAAAAGCGTTGGCAAAACGTTTTGACAAGCATAAAAAAATAGCAAAAATCACCTTTCCAATTTGGTTATATGTAGCTATTACAGGTGTTGTAGTCTACCTTATGATTTCTCCATATTACAAACACGCAGTTGATGCCGTAAACGCAATTCCATAATGAAAAGGAAACACTATATACTATTTGTTCTCTTCTTTGTATGTGCACTTCCGTTAGATGCGCAATGCGCCATGTGTAGAGCAGTATTAGAATCGGAAGCAGACTTGTCGCAAGCAAAAGGTGTCAACAATGGAATTGTGTATCTAATGGCAGTTCCATATATTCTGGTCGCTATTACAGGATTTTACATCTACAAAGTCTTCAATAAAAAAACTTCAAAACAAGCAGAATAGCATTCAAACCTCTACAATAGAGTAAAAAATCATCATTTTTTGTAACGAATTCGTGTTTAGGTAGTCTTATACATATTAGCATCAATCAAAAACAAGATTAACACAATATTAATAACACTTGTAACCGCAAATATGTAATATTGTGTTAAACAAAATACCTAACCATCTATGATTCAGATTAAGGAACTACACAAATCCTATCGTATGGGAAGTAACTCGCTTCATGTACTCAAAGGAATCAATCTTGACATAAAAGAAGGAGAATTTGTCTCTATTATGGGTTCTTCAGGTTCAGGAAAATCTACACTGCTCAATATCATTGGAATGTTGGACGAAGCTGACGAAGGTTCGTATATATTAGACGATGTTCCTATAAAAAATCTAAGTGAAAAAAAAGCAGCAGTATATCGCAATAAATTCCTTGGATTCATCTTTCAATCGTTCAACTTAATCAACTACAAAGACGCAGCTGAAAATGTAGCATTGCCTTTGTATTATCAAGGTATTTCGCGAAAAATCAGAAAAGAAAAATCACTATACTATCTCGAAAAAGTAGGGTTGGCAGATTGGGCACATCACTTGCCTAGCGAACTTTCGGGTGGACAAAAACAACGTGTAGCTATTGCACGCGCTTTAGCATCTGAGCCTAAAGTATTATTAGCAGATGAGCCAACAGGTGCATTAGATACCAAAACGTCGTATGAAGTAATGGACTTTTTGCAGGGAATTAATGATGAAGGAAAAACCATATTAGTAGTCACGCACGAACCTGATATTGCTGATATGACAAAGCGAATTGTACAGCTAAAAGATGGTGTTATTGAAAAAGATACATTTGTAGAACAAGTAAGAGCTTCAGCCCATGTTTGATTTAGATCGTTGGCGAGAAATATTCCAAACTATTAATAAAAACAAGCTAAGAACACTCTTGGCAGGATTTACTGTGACGCTTGGTATCTTAATTTTCACAATCCTTTTCGGAATGGGAAATGGGCTCAAAAACACTTTCTATGATTTTTTTCAAGACGATGCCCAAAACACACTTTTTATCTATCCAGGAGTAACCTCAAAGCCGTTTAAAGGATTCAAAGAAAACCGCCGAATTGAATTTAAAAATGAAGATTTAGCACTTTTAGAAGAAAAGTTTGCTGACAGAATAGAATATACCACGGCAAGAATAGCCAATGGCGTTACAGCAAAATACAAAAGCGAATACGGAAATTACACGGTAAGATCAGTTCATCCAGATCACAAATACTTGGAAAAAACGGTCATGGAAAAAGGTCGTTACATCAATGAAAACGACATCAAAAGTGATACTCGTATAGCCGTTATTGGTCGTTTAGTAGAAAAAGATCTATTTGCAGGTGAAGATGCTATCGGTAAATATTTTTCACTCAATAAAATTATCTATAGAATTGTTGGTGTCTTTAGTGATACAGGCGGCGATCGTGAAGAACGTTACATTTACACGCCTATAAGTACGCATCAATTAATATATAAAAATACCGATAAAGTTGATCAGATCAATCTGTCTTACAGAATGGAACTTGGCGCTAATGGCGCAAGAGCATTATCAAAAGATATTGAAAAAGTACTAAGAGAAAAATACAACATTGCACCAACCGATCCTAACGGAATCTATGTAGGAAGCGTGATTGAAGATCTTGAACAAAATTTACAAATTGCCAACGTATTGCAAATCATTGTACTTTGGATTGGTATTGGAACCTTATTAGCCGGCGTTATCGGAATCAGTAACATAATGGTATACATCGTAAAAGAACGTACCAAAGAGTTAGGAATTAGAAAAGCACTTGGAGCCAAACCAGGTTCTATAATTGGAATGATCTTACAAGAAACGATTGTCATTACCTTGTTTTTTGGATATGTCGGATTGCTCATCGGGAATTTTATACTCAACTCTATGGGAAATAAACTAGAAGATTGGTTTATCACGAATCCAAATGTAAGTCAAGGAACCATTATAGGCGCAACGATCATTTTAGTCCTTTCAGGATTAATTGCAGGATACATTCCCGCAAGGAGAGCAGCAAAAGTACACCCAATTGTAGCATTAAGAGATGAATAAACTAAAGCCATAACAATGAAATTTATATTTACAAGAGATACATGGCAAGAAATTTTTGGCACGATTCGTAAAAACAAATTACGAACCGCCATTACTATTATTGGTGTTTTTTGGGGGATTTTACTCTTCATCGGATTGCAAGGTGCTGCGAAAGGAATGGAAAACGGATTTGAAACAGCATTTAAAGGAATGGCAACCAATAGTATTTTTCTTTGGGGACAACAAACAGGAATTCCGTACGGCGGTTACAATAGAAACCGAAACATTCAACTAGAACTCTCAGATACGTACCGAATTGCCAATCAAATAGAAGGTGTACAATTTGTAGTGCCTAGAAATGCCAAAGGAATATTTGGTGGCGCTGCCCCATTGGTAGTCAACAATATGCAGTCTGGAAACTATAAAGTATTTGGCGATTATCCAATTATTAATAATGTATCGAGAAAACAATTACGAAAAGGACGCTTTCTAAATCAAAAAGATATTCAAGACAATCGTAAAATATGTGTGATTGGTGAACGTATTGAAAAAGAATTATTTGAAAAAGATGCCAATCCTATCGGACAATATATAAAAATCAGCAACATTTACTTTCAAGTAGTTGGTGTGTACAAGGAAAACAATACTGATTTCTTTGAAGGTGACAATTCTATCTTTATTCCATTTACTACATTCAAAAAAGTATTCAACACAGGAAATAGAATCGGTTGGATGGTTATTGCAGGATATCCTTCGGAAGACATTGTAGCTATTGAACAAAAAGTAAAAACATTACTAAAACGAAGATACACAGTAGCGCCTAATGATGAGCGTGCCTTTGGAGCCGCAAATCTAGGAGAAATGTTTGGAAAAATAACAGGGTTTGTCAAAGGACTCAAATTTACGGCGTTGGTAGTTGGTATTGCAACGATTTTGGCAGGAGTGATCGCTATTGGAAATATTCTGTTAATCACAGTAAAAGAACGCACCAAGGAAATTGGTATCAGACGTGCTTTAGGAGCGAAGCCAAATGAAATTCGCGGGCAAATCATATTAGAATCTGTATTCTTAACCTTAGTAGCAGGAATGTTAGGAATTACCGTTGGCGGATTATTGCTTTCTGTGTTGAACAATCTAGCCCAAAGTTGGGACGATTTCCCTTTTATCAATCCCACGGTAAGTTTAGAATATATTGGGATGGCATTGTTGATCATGATCATTTTAGGAACCTTGATAGGACTCATTCCAGCACAACGCGCGGTCAGCATTCGACCTATAGAAGCATTACGAGAAGAATAATAACATCAATCATAGACTAATTACCATAAAAATGAAGAAATTTTTTAAAATCCTATTACTAATTATACTTTTAGCAGGTGCATTTTTTGCAGGAACTTACTTTGTAGATTCAAATCAAAAGAATGTTGAAACCTTTGAAACGGCGACACCTTTCAAAGCTACGATTGTTGAAAAAACAGTAGCAGCAGGAACGGTAATCCCAGAAGATGAAGTAGAAATAAAGCCTCAAATTTCGGGAATTATTGAAAAAATATTTGTGGAAGAAGGCGATAAAATACAATCAGGCGATTTAATTGCAAGAGTCAAAGTGGTGCCAAACGAACAATCATTGAACAGTGCGAGAAATGGTATCAAAAATTCTCAAATTGTCCTCGATAACTCAAAAATTGCGTACGACAGAAACAAAACACTCTTTGACAAAGGCATCATTTCAAGTCAAGAATTTGAGCGTTCAGAGCTTTCATACAATCAAGCAAAACAACAATTGCGAAATGCTCAAAGCGATTTGCAAATTATCAAAAAAGGTTCTGTGGGCGGTTCTGCGGCAAACACAAACATTAGAGCAACCGTATCAGGAACCATATTAGAAATTCCTGTAAAAGAAGGAGATCAAGTCATAGAAAGTAATAACTTTAATGCGGGAACAAGCATTGCGACCATAGCGGATCTAAGTAAAATGATTTTTGAAGGAAAGGTAGACGAAGCTGAAGTAGGGAAGTTAAAACCAGACTCTGAACTAAAAGTAAGCCTAGGAGCAATTGAAGACCAGGAATTTAACGCAAAACTTACGTTTGTAGCACCAAAAGGTGTAGAAGAAAGTGGTGCGGTTCAATTTAAAATTAAAGCAGATGTAGCGCTTGATGAAGGGTATTTTATACGAGCAGGATACAGTGCAAATGCTTCAATTGAACTTAAAAAACTAGAAGGTATTTTGGTAATTGATGAAGGACTACTTCGATTTGATGCTAAAAACGATGACAAACCGTATGTGGAAATTGAAAAAGGTGATCAAGAATTTGAGAAAAAATTCATTGAAGTTGGTATTTCAGACGGCAAAAACATTGAAATAAAATCTGGACTGAAAGAAGAAGATAAAATCAAAATCTGGAATAAATTCGCCATCAAAAAAGAAGATAAAAAAGAAGAAGACGGCGAAAGCGAAGATGAAGACGAAACAAACGATTAAAACCGAAAATTATAACCATACAGATGAACCGTCATTTGCTAAAATTATAGTTACTTAGCAAAACTATTCATAAGATGTTTCATCTGGCAACCAAAAAATGAAAGTTAACAAATGAAAAAAGTATTTATTATCATAGTGCTTACCGTAGGATGTTTGGCAACAGCTACAGCACAAAAAAAGTGGACGTTAAAAGAATGTGTCGACTATGCATTGGAAAATAATATCGCGATCAAGCAATCGCAATTAGATAGACAAAATTCAGAGATCGACAAAAGTGATGCCATTGGAAGTTTTCTGCCTACAGCAAACATATCAGGTTCACACTCTTGGAATATTGGTTTGAGCCAGAACCCGTTAACAGGTCAAATTATAACGGCAACTCAGCAGAATTCTAGAGGATCGCTCAACGTGAATGTAGACATTTACAACGGATTACAAAACATGAATAGGCTTCACAGAGCAAACTTAGCTTTATTAGCCAATCAGTATCAATTAGATGATATCAAAGACAACACATCGCTACAAGTAGTACAAAGTTTTTTGCAAATTCTGTTCAACAAAGAATCATTAAAAGTATTGCAAACACAATACGATGTAACCATAGCAGAATTAAACCGTACAAACGAATTGGTTAAAGAAGGTGTTGTGCCACGTGGCGATGCATTAGAAATTGAGGCCAATGCTGCGACTCAAGAACAACAAATTGTAAATGCCGAAAATAACTTACGAATCTCTAAAATATCGTTAGCGCAACTATTATTGTTGACGGATTATGAAACTTTCGATATTGCAGAAGGTGATTACATGATTCCTGCTACAACGATTATGAACAATACGCCACGACAGATTTTTGAAAAATCATTAGAAGTGCGAAATGATGTGAAAATTTCGGAAACGAATATCGAATTGGCGGAATACGATTTAAAAATTGCAAAAGGAGCTTTATTGCCAAGTCTTTCAGCTTTCTACGGGTTCAGTACTACGTACTTTAACAGTGAATTGTTTGCTACAGATCCATTCTTTGTACAGGTGTCTGACAACAAAAATCATTCGTTTGGATTGCAATTAAACATTCCAATTTTAAATGGGTTTAGAAGTAGAAACAGTGTCCGTCGTTCCGAAGTCAATATTGAGCGTGCGAAGTTCAATTTACAACAAACCAAAATTGATTTAGAAGCAACGGTAAATCAAGCATATAATGATGCAAGAGGTGCATTAAAATCGTTTCAAGCTGCCGAAAAAACACTCGTGGCACGTACAGAAGCACACAAATACTCTACCGAACGCTTTAACGAAGGTATGATGAATTCATTCGATTTCAGTCAATCAAAACAACGATTGGAAAGTGCAGAGTCAGACGTAGTTCGTACCAAATTCGATTACATCTTCCGATTGAAAATATTAGAATTCTACTTCGGATTGCCTTTGGCAGATTTTAAATAGAAAACAGATAAAAAAATATCACAGAAGCATCAACCTTTATAAAAAGATTGATGCTTTTTTTGTTAAACGCAACCTTAAGAAGCCCGAAAGATACAGTTGAAGTTGCGAGTTGAATAACTTTAAATCAAAATGGCAAATCGCAGCTTATTTCTATACTAAGTTTTGCCTGCAACGTAATACCTTGTATTTTTGTCAAAAATTGTAAATTCATGTCGATACGATTATACTTAGAAACCTCAACGACCAACTGTTCGGTATGTTTGGCGAATGACGCAGCTATTTTATACTTTAAAGAAGAAAACGATAAAAACTACTCGCATTCTGAAAAATTGCACGTTTTCATCAAAGAAGCACTAGAAACTGCGAAGATTCAGGCAAATGACTTGGCGGCTGTAGTTGTTGGAAAAGGTCCAGGATCGTACACAGGATTGCGTATTGGCGTGTCAGCAGCCAAAGGATTGTGTTTTGCTTCAGATGTCGATCTAATGGCAATTGAAAGTTTGGAAATCTTGGCGCGTTCTATCGCTGTGGCGGATGGTGTCATTGTTCCGTTATTGGATGCGCGACGCATGGAAGTATATTCGGCAGTGTTTGATGCTAATTATAATCAAGTTAGAGAGACTAAGGCAGAAATCATTACAGAAGTTTCTTTTGTAGACGAATTAGCGCAAGGAAAAGTACATTTCATCGGAAACGGTGCGGAAAAATGCAAAGGCATCATTACGCATGAAAATGCTGTTTTTTATGATGAGGTCTATTTCCCATCTACCCAAAAAATGATTCCGATTGCTATGGAAAAACAGGCAAAAAACGATACGGAAGATGTTGCGTATTTTGAACCGTATTATCTAAAAGATTTTGTCATTACAAAACCTAAGAAAAAGGTGAAATAAACGTTTTAACTTTCACTCTCAAAAATGTTATTTACAAAAAAGCACAGTTTACTCGCCGAAAAGCCGATACATATTGTCAGAAGTGAATTGCAATCACCAACCGACAAAATAAATGTTACAGAATTGAGTGAAACGAAACTGCGCGGACTCATGAAGAACAAATACGGGACAGGATTTAATATTATATCTGATATACATCTAAAATCTATTTCATCCAGTAAAACATCAATAGAAATAAAGAATAAATTTGACTTATACACCAATCTCTATCTAATCGCAATTTTTGTGGTGCTTTGGGGAATTTCAATATATCAATTCTTAAATGGAGAAGATGTTTTTGGTTTTGGACTGATGATAAAGTTAGTTTTTCCAATCATTGGCACATTGATCACAAAATTCTCTTTCACAATTTATGACAAGCGCATTCTAAAAATTTACACTGCGTTATTAACTAACAAACCTCCAAATTAAAAGCTAAATCACAAAAAAAAGCGACATCCAAGATGTCGCTTTTTCAAACTATATTATTTTTGTCTAACAGTCTAACAGTCTAACAGTCTAACAGTCTAACAGTCTAACAGTCTAAC
>CAZHSA010000049.1:0-17039 GCA_964535135.1 uncultured Kordia sp. | reverse complement strand
TATGCATACAATTTTCTTCATTTGTAGATAACTAAGTTAGTTGGTTTAAAGTTCCTGTAGGATTTTAAAAATACTAAAAACTATTTGAACGCTTCATCATTTGGCTCCCAAAGTTCAATTTTGTTGCCTTCCGGATCTAAAATCCACCCAAATTTTCCATAACTATATTCTTCCACTTCTCCCACAATAGTGACACCTTCTTCTTTGAGGACTTTTAATAATTCTACTAAATTCTCTACGCGAAAATTCATCATAAATTGCTTTTCACTCGGCTGAAAATACTTGGTGTCCTTTGGAAACGTACTCCATTGTGTAGAGCAGTCGTTTCCTTCCTTGTCTTTCCACCAAAAAGTACACCCATAGTCATCTACGGGCAAGCCTAAATGTTTTCCGTACCAGTTTTTTAATCCTTTCGGATCTTCCGTTTTAAAGAAGAATCCGCCTAAACCTGTGACTCTGTTTTTCATCTGTTCGTTATTTAATTGTTGTTTGTTATGTTTCTTTTTTGTGTAATATGAATGCAGATCCTAGCGAAATAACGGTGCCTACAACGAGTACCATCATAAGTGAGATGAAAAATACGATGGTGGCGCTTTCAAATACTTCACTGCGGAGCGCAATAGATTTTTTTTCAATATATATGGCAGCTGACGATAAATTTTGAGTGTCTAATAAATCATACTCATAAGCAATGTAGTTTTCTGCAAAATTAGGGTTGATTTTAGTAATGTAAATCGCATCAATCAAACCAAAAGCAATTGCGGAAAAAGAGGCAATTCCAAAACCAATAGTGAATGCTTTTTTGAAATCAATTTCGCCATCAAGATCATGATTTTTATAATGTTTAATGCCAAAGTAGACAAATACTAAGGAAGCTACAATGGTTGCATATCCAATAATTCCGTGGGTTTTAAACGCTAGTGCATATCCAAAATAGAGTGCCGAAGAAAATAGGATAGAAGCTAATATAAAACTGTAAATTCCGTATTTGAGCACTGTATTTTTCATGATTGTAAAATTTAAAAGTTTGTATCCAAAAATTAGCGTAGATGCTGAAATTGGTATTTCTACAGAAGTACCAATTCTGTTTGTACTAAAATACTAATTTTAAAGAATTTTTACTGCTTTTAAGATCTTAACTACTTTTTCGCTGCAATGTTACGGCTGATAGTAATGACACAATAATTCCGAAGATAAAAACCATTGAAAACATTAATAGCGCTCCAAAAGCAGGAGTTCCATACGTTTCCATCATTTCTTTAGCATTTTCGATTTCAGTAAGTTTCTCTTCGGCACTTACTGTAGAAGCATTAATATTCTCTATACTATAGGCTAAATATTGTTGTGGGAATTCAGGGTTTATATAGCTTACAAATAGAAAATCAATAATGGCAAAACCAATGGCCGCGCATAGCGTAATTAGAAGGCCGATTACAAATCCTTCTTTGAAATTTATGGATCCGTTATTTTCATAATCTCTGTGATGTTTAATGCCAAAATACACAGGAAGTAAACAGACTGCCATGGACACATATCCAATGACTTCTTGTGTTGCAAATGATAATCCTTTTCCAAAATATAAAGCTAGAAAGAAAAATACTAGCGCAATGGTGAATGCGTATAATCCATACTTTTTAATAGTTGTTTTCATGAGATATTAGTTTTATAATTCATGGTTCAAAAGTAGGTTAGCTACTGAAAATAGTACTCATACGAAAGTACCAATTCACTCATACGAAGGTAGTAATTTTATGAAAATGGCAATATTTGCAGCGCTGTTGCTTTTTGAATGGCCTGCGTTCTTCGTTTTACATCTAATTTTGTGTACACGTTAGAAACATGTGTTTTTATCGTACTTTCAGAAACGAATAGGAGTGAAGCAATTTCTTTGTTAGAATGCCCTTTGGCAAGTTTACACAATACTTCATATTCGCGTTTGCTTAAGCCTAAATCTTCAATTTTTTGCGTGTTTATTTCAGTTTTTGAAACTGGAGAAGCTGTATTGGATTTTCGTTTGTTTATGTACAATCCCACAAAAAAGAACACCAAAGCAATGCCTGCAATGATATATTCGATCGACGTATTTTTAGAAATTAACGAATATTGGCTCAATTGAACGAGTGCCAATAATGAAACGATGAGTACACCAAATATGAAAATCGTTTTTTTCATTGTTTTTGCTAATGAAAATGGACTTTGAATTTATCGACAATGGTTTGTGCTAATTTTTCTTTGCTCTCTATCGTCCAACCTGCTACATGTGGCGATAAGAGTACGTTTTCTGCCTGAATTAAATATTGAAACGCCGCTGGCATTTGATCGTCTTGAAATAGATTTTCAAACGAACTTTTTTCATATTCCAACACGTCTAATCCTGCACCTAAAATTTTTCCTGATTGCAAAGCAGCTACTAAATCTTTTGTCACTACACTTTTTCCACGCGCCGTATTAATGAACCAAAAATTCTGCTGAAATGCTGCAATGAATTCTTTGTTAATCATATTCATGGTTAACGGCGTTTGTGGTGTATGCAAACTCAAAACTGTTGCTCGTTCTTGCAATTCTGACAACGATACTTGTGTGGCATTTTCGTTACCAATATCTTCTTTTAGATCATAAAAAAGAACTTCCACATCAAAACCGCGTAATTTTTTTGCAAAGGCTTTTCCCATGTTTCCATAGCCAATAATTCCAACCGTTTGCCCATCGAGTTCCACACCGCGATTGGCTTCTCGCAACCATTTTCCGTTACGAACTTCTCTATCGGCTTTGTTGAATTTATTGAATAAGGATAAAATCATTCCCAGTGCATGTTCGCCTACCGCATTCCGATTGCCTTCAGGAGCAGAAATAAGTTTGATGCCTTGTTTCTCTGCAAATTCGCAGTCAATATTTTCCAAACCTGCGCCAACGCGTCCAATAAATTTTAAGTTGGTTGCTTTCGCTAGAAATTCCGCATCAATTTTGAAACGACTCCGAATGATAAAACCGTCATAGTGATGAATTTTTGCTGCTATTTCTGCTTTGCCCGACGTATAATCTTCGTGATTGGTATGCCCTAAAGCTGCAAATTGTTCAAAAAGCAACGGATGATTTTCATCTAAATGTAAGATATTCACAACAATTAAATTTTTGGATATTCGGTTTGAGTTTTTTCGTGTTGTACGTTGCCTGTATGCGCTGTCGTAAGTTTTTCAAAAAGCAACAAATGCACTTCTTCGTCATCTTTTGTTGCAGGACAATGTTCTACGCCTTTGGGTACGACAATAATTTCGCCTTCGTTTACAGTGACCGTTTTGTCGCGAAATTTCATGTATAGCGTTCCTTTGATGACTTGAAAGAGTTCGTCTTCTTCATCGTGGGAATGCCATACAAACTCGCCTTGAATTTTAGCGAGAATCACTTGCATATTGTCAACTGTGGCAATTTGGCGCGGATGCCATTGCGTGTCAACAAGTTTAAATTTGTCTTTGATATTGATTGCGTTCATGGAACTAAAATACGAGATTTTAGAATGTCTTCATCATAATGTTGAAAACAAAATCTTCCTTGCCAATGCTAAAGCTGTATGAATCGTATTTTTCGAAGTTGTGTTTGTTGTAGAAACCAATAGCGCGTTCGTTGGTATGCAATACCGAAAGCCACAAACGTTTTACTTTCAGCGTTTGTACTTCTTTGAAGAGTTCGTTTTGTAGTTTGCTGCCGATTCTATGTGCTAAATAATCTTTGAGCACATATATTTTTTGCAATTGTGCAGCCTGCTTGTATGAACTATTTGGTACTGGTGATCGCTTTTTGAGCTTGGCATACCCAACAGGAAGTTCGTCTGCGTACGCAATCCAAAATATGTTTTCTTCTTTTTGTAAGGAAGCCGTAATTTTTTCAAGAGAAAAGGTTTTGTCAAGATAGGTACGTAAGTCTCCTTTATCGCGAAACAGATTTCCAAAGGTTTCTGAAAATGTAATTTTTGCTAGTAATGAAATAAATTTTGCGTCCTTCGGAACTGCTTTTCGGATGGTATGCTTTTCCATGCTTTTTCTAAAACCTTGATCTGTAGTTGTGTTGTATTGCGCTTCTTTTTGTAAGTAAACGGTGTAAAAAGCAGAATAGTATCAAAAGCGTGTGAAAGTTTAGAAATCAATGTGGATTTGTAACAAAATTCATGCTAACAACAGCATAAAATTTATTTTAAAATCATCAGTGTTACTTCAAATTCAGTTGCCAAGAAACGCCAAATTGATCTTCAAGAAACGTAAATTTTGTACTAAAACCATAGTTGTCCAATGGCATTAAAATTTTTCCGTTTTCCGAAAGTTTTGCTAGCAGCTGTTCAATTTCTTCATTCGATTTACAATCTACCCAAATAGAAACCGCAGGCGAAAATCCCCATGCATGTTTCATGTAACTATCGCTACAGGCAAATTTACTTCCGTTTAATTCAAATGTTGCAACCATGATCGTTCCTTCTTTGGCTGGACCGTCTTTTCCATAACGTTGTATATCTAAGATTTTCGAGTTTTCAAACAATCCTACATAGAAATTCATGGCTTCTTCGGCATTATTTTCTTGGAATGTCAAAAATGTTTTGATCGGTCTTTCCAAAGGTATTGAAACTTTTTCTACTACCTTTTTTAAACTATCAAGCTCTTTCGTTTTTTGTGAAATTATTTTTTTATTGGCTTCGTTGGCTTTGTCACGATCAGTGCAACCGAATGTCATTACAATGATCAGTGCGACTATAATTTTTTTCATTTGAAATATTTTAAAGTGTTTCAACGAGTTGAATGTTATTTCCGCAGGTGTCATTTAATACGGCAACTTTTACGGTTCCTACCACTGTTGGTTTTACACTAAATTCCACGCCAAGTGCTACCAATCGTTCATACTGTTCATCAACGTTATCTACATCAAACTGTGTGTATGGAAATCCAGCTTCCATCAGTGCATCTTGAAAAACTTTACTGGGTTCAAAGTGCAGTGGTGCAGGTTCTAATAAGAGTTCTGGGCCATCTTGCCAATCTTTAGAAACTAAGGTCAACCAACGATTTCCACCACCAAGCGGTGTGTCTTTCTTTTTAAGAAAACCTAGTTTTTCTGTGTAAAATTGCAATGCTTTTTCTTGATCGCGAACGGGAATGCTAATGAGTGTTACTCGCATGTTAGTTGGTTTTTATGATATAATTCAAAACTACTGTTTCAAACGTTTAGTTGCTTCTCGAAAGTTGCTCTTTTTGATATTCGCTGGGCGATTTACCCGTTTTGACTTTAAATAGTGCACTAAATGAGCCCAAACTTTCAAATCCGACCGCAAAACAAGTTTCCGTCACTGACATGCCGTTTTTTAGTTGCTCTTTCGATTTTGCAATGCGAATGTCTATCAAATATTGTCTTGGCGTTTGTCCGTAATATTTTTTAAAAAGACGCAATAAGTGATATTTTGACGTGAATCGTATGTGTGCTAAAAAATCTAAGTTGAGTGCTTTTTCAAAATGATTGTCAATATAGTTTTTAGTTGCAATCACCGTTTCCAATTGTTTGTCATTGGAATAACAACGTTCTGTAATTTGCTTTATTTTACGCTCGTAAAAGGTCATGTTGAGTGTTGAAAAGTATCGTCAAACTTGTTCTAATAAGTTGAGTAATATAAAATTAGTGATTCACTAAAGCTACTAAGAATTTTGAAGATTTTCAAAGTAAGAGCATTACTTTTTTAAATTCCGATGATCAATTTCGCGATTAAGAAGTAAATTAGAATTCCGAAGATATCATTACTAGTGGTAATAAAAGGTCCAGTCGCAATAGCTGGATCAATGCCGCGTTTGTTTAAAAATAAAGGGACAAAGGTTCCAATGATTCCTGCTACAATAATGACAATCACTAAGGATGCCGAAATTGCCAAGGCGATGATCGGATTTTCTTTCCAAATCCAAACGACAAAGAAGAGAATGATTGCGAGCGCAATTCCGTTGAGCAAGGCCAACAACATTTCTTTCCATAAACGCGTATTGATGCTTCCTTTAATGTCGTCATTTGCCAAACCTTGCACAATAATCGCACTTGATTGTACGCCGACATTTCCAGCCATCGCAGCAATAAGTGGCGTAAAAAAGAAAAGAATGGCGTGTTTGCTAATCATTTCTTCAAATCCTTCCATGATGGCTGCAGCGCCAATTCCACCGACCAATCCTAAAAATAACCAAGGCAAACGTGCACGTGTCAATTGCCAAATGCTATCATCGGCTTCAACATCTTGCGTAATACCTGCCGCCAATTGGTAATCTTTTTCAGCTTCTTCACGAATTACATCGACAATATCATCAATTGTAATACGGCCAACCAGTCGCTTCATTTCATCTACTACAGGAATGGCTTCCAAATCGTATTTTGACATCACTTTAGCCACATCTTCTGCTTTGTCATGTACGTTTACATAATCTACTTTCGGAATGTATACATCTTTTATTGGAGTGCGCGTCGATGTCGTGAGTAAGTCTTTCAGCGAAAGTCTTCCTTTCAGAGTATCTTCATCATCTACCACATAAATGGAGTGAACGCGCGTTACTTCTTCGGCTTGTTTGCGCATTTCGCGTACGCAGGTCATGACATTCCAGTTTTCATTTACCCAAACTAATTCTTTTGCCATCAATCCACCAGCGGTATTTTCGTCATAACGCAGCAGTTCAATAATTTCCTTGGCATGTTCTCGGTCTTCCAGTTCCGAAATTACTTCTTCCTTTCGTTCTTCTGGAAGTTCCGAAATAATATCTGCCGCATCATCCGTATCTAATTCGTCAATTTCTTCGGCGATTTCTTTGGCAGAAAGATTTTCTAGAATTTTTTCACGAACGTCATCATCAACTTCCGTAAGAATGTCTGAAGTTTTTTCGCTGTCAAGCAGTTTGATGATGTACGTAGCTTGCTCAAGATTTAAGTCGTCAATAATTTCAGCAATATCGGCATAGTGAACTTCTTCTAGTAATGCTAGAAGTACTGGGTCTTTTTGTTCCTCAATGAGTTGTTGTACGTTCTCAATGAGTTCATCGCTGAGTTTAAACGGAGTCATTTGCTATCTTGATGGTTAAATCTACAAAACCTTGCACACTAAGTTGCTCTGGTCGCAGCCCAAAGATAGTATCTTCTTTTAAATTATCGGAAAGATTGAATGTTTTTAAACTGTTACGAAGTGTTTTTCTTCGCTGTTGAAACGCCATTTTAACCACGCGATAGAAGAGTTTTTCATCACACGGAAGTGTATATTTCTCTTTTCGTATGAGTCGCATTACACCCGAATCTACTTTTGGTGGCGGATTAAACACGTCTGGCGGCACCGTAAATAAATATTCCGCATCATAAAAAGCCTGTGTTAAGACAGACAAAATTCCGTAGGTTTTGTTTCCATGCGGTGCGCAAATACGTTGTGCTACTTCTTTTTGAAACATGCCGCTAAATTCAGGAATTTGATCGCGCAGTTCTAATGTTTTGAATACAATTTGCGTGGAAATGTTGTACGGGAAGTTTCCAATAATGGCAAATGGTTCTTCTTGAAACGTCTTTTTGAGATTGTACTTTAGGAAATCTTCTTCCAAAATACGATCAGAAAGCTGTAAATAATGCGCTCGTAAGTATGCAACTGATTCTGTATCAATTTCGCATACAAACGTTTTAGTCGGTTTTTCGAGTAAATATTTTGTCAAAACGCCCATTCCTGGACCAATTTCTAATACATTTTCATAGCCTTGCAGCGAAAGCGTGTCGGCAATGCGTTGTGCGACTTCTTCATCTTTTAAGAAATGCTGTCCTAAATGTTTTTTGGCTCTTACTTTGTCGCTCATATACTATGAATTAGTGGTGTTTAGGCAGTTTTGATACGTTCGGAAAGAAACGCTTCAATTTCTTGTCGGTCTTTTTTGGAAAACCATGAAAGTTCTATATCGTATTGTTTTCCTTCGTTCGAAATAACATACGGTTCACTTCCACCTTTACTAGGATGATACGACGCTAATTCGTCAAATTCTTTTTTGAAACGATTGGTTCGGATCATAGTTTCATTGATGGCTATTTGTGGTTTCCCTCGTAAGAGAATGAGCAAAATGAACAGCAATGAAATGATTCCAAATACAATATTTACTACATATTCAATAGCGACTAAATTTTTACGGAATTTGATGCTAAGCGTTTCTGCAATTTTATCAGAAAGTTCGGTAATGATATAGAAAAATACACCAATGACAATGATGATTAAAATTGCTTTTATTAAGTAGCTTAGTTGTGAATAATATCTCTTCTCCATCTCCTTTACGCTTTAAAATCTTCTATTATTTTTAATTCGGTACGAAAACCTAGCATTTTGTCGGCAAATTTTTTCATGCCTTCTTCTCGCAATCGTGGTGCGTCTTCTTCGTAATATGCATCTAAATCGGCGCGTGATTTTGCGGTATATTGCACAGAATATGTTGTGCCACCTTCTTCTTCTACCAATACTTGAGAGAAGCGTGCAGCGATAAATTTCCCTGTTGCCAATACGTCTGGAATGTGTTTTTTCATCCAGATTAAAAATTCTTCATGAACGCTATCAGCAATGTTGATTGTTACGTTGTAAATGTACATACGTGTGTTTTGTAATGAACTGCAAAATTACGACATTAGGTTGAATTATGTGTGGATTCTTAACTGAATTCAAGTTATTTAAAAAGATTTCAACAGAGCGATTAATTCACCGCATCACCGCGCAATCTGCGATACGATTTTTGTGCTTCCACATAGTGAATGCTGTCTTGGTGATTGAAAATGATTTCTTCAAAGTATTGCTTGGCAGTTTCGGGTTCGTCAAAATGGTTGAGGTAGAGTTGTGCCATGGCAAAATAGGCATCGTCAGCCAAAATATCTTCTTTGTAAAATTCAATGATTTTTTTGTAATTCAAACGTGCTTTTTCGAATTCTCTGCGTTCTTCATATAGTTTTGCTTGCATGAATAAAGCTTCATCTTCAATTTTTTCTCCTTTGTGCTTTTGTAAAATTTCTTCGAGCTTGGCAATGGCTTCCGTTTCTTTGTTTTGATACGATAGTAAATCTGCTTTTGCATATTTTTTTAACGCAGTTTGTGTAGAATCTTCCAAAGAATTATCAGAAATGATTAGTTTTAGCTGCAAAGCATCGTTTGCAATTAGTTGCGATACGGACGATTTTAATACTTTGAGTTGCGTTTCTGCCCAAGCAAAATCGCCTTTGTAGTAACTGGTGCGTGCTACACGAAAACGCGCTTCTTGACCTTTGACATCATTTTTCAACGCTTTTTGTACTTGCGAAAAGTATATTAATGCCTGATTGAATTGTTCTTGATAGACTAAAATATCGCCCAATGCGAGTTTGGCAACTGCCGCTTGGCGTAAGGTTAATTTTAATTCTATTGCTTCTTTTAAATAGGTAATTGCTTCTTGCGGTTTGTTTTGTTGAAAGGCTAAAAAATTCGCGTAATCGCGTTGTAGTAAGATCGTTTTGAAGTTGCGTCCGTATTCTGCTAATAATGTTTCAAATCGTAGTTGAATTGCGTCATAGTTTCCATCAGCCACAGCTTCAATATCTAATTGTAACAAACTTTGAGACGCACGAATGATGGTCATGTCTTGCGTAGAATTCTCAATGATATAATTCAAAATTTCGCGAGCCGTTTCTTTATCATTGTCTTCAATACTCAAATTTGCCAATTCAAAAATACGTTGCAGCGAATAATCGCCATTCATGTAAATAGCTTTTTCTTGTATGAATGCTCTTTTGTATTGTTTTTGTTGAATGAATAACCAACTTAGCAATTCGTTCCACAATAAATTGGGTTCTTCTTGATTGCGTTTCAGTAATAATTTTCGGAAGAGTGTATTGTTTTCGTCATTTGGATCGTTTCGTAAAAACTGACTGATGATTCGTTGCGAATAGCCTTTTTGTTCTTCGCGATTTTTAATCAAATCTAAATAGCTCGAAAACATTTTTTCAATGTCTCCTTTTTCGCCATAAATACGCGCAATATTATTGAGGAAGTTGTAATTTGGGTTTTCTTCCATCGCGTATTTGTACACTCGCAACGCATAATCTAACAATGATTTTTTTTCAAACGCACGCCCAATACTATACGAAGAAGAAACTTTCTGTTTTGTATATGCAACAGCTTTTTCATAATAACTATTTGCGTTGATAGAATCGCGTTTTAGATCGTAATTAAAACCTGTTTCCACAAACAAAATAGGATTCAACCGTTTTAAAATTGGACTTTCTATGGCTTCTAAAAGTAGTTTTTCGGCTGTTTCAAAATCTTCCAATTGCTGATAACTATTGATCATTCCAATGAAATAATTGATTTTACGCGGCGCATTTTTGTAGAGTTTTTCAAAAGCGACAATGGCTTTTTTGTATTCTCCTTTTTCGTAATACTGTTGCGCCAAGGCATCACTTTGTGCAGATGTTTGTGAATACATTGCCAAACTGAAAATGATGAAAAGTATATAACGCATAGAAAAGCTTTTATTCAAAGATAACATAATTTTTAGACCGCGCTGTTGCGCTGTTAGAATTTAGATCGTGCTGGCGCACTTTTAGAATTTCGACTGCTTTGCTTTTAGATTTTTTTGCTGAAGCAAAAATTTAAAAACAAAATGCCCGAGCAAATTGCTCAGGCATTTCTATCAGCTATAAATTCCATAGATTAAAACTATTTAAAACTAGGTTTGGGTGTATAGCCTTTTTAGTTAAGCTCGAATATGATACGTACTAGCTATTAACCTATGGATTACGTAACATATTTGGATTAAAAATTGGGAGCACAAACCTACTTAAATTATCGACAAAAAGCAAAAAACATCGGCAAAATACATTGTCGATGTTTCAAAAAATATGTTTTATATCGTTTTATCGTTACGAAATCATATCGAAACCTGTGTATTTGCGCAATACTTCAGGAATTTCAATACCATTTTCTGTTTGGTAATTTTCTAAAATTCCAGCCAACACTCGTGGCAATGCCAATGCACTTCCGTTCAGTGTATGTGCTAATTGTTTTTTACCGTCTTTGTCTTTGATTCTCAGCTTTAAACGATTTGCCTGAAAGGTTTCAAAGTTAGATACCGAACTAATTTCCAACCAACGATCTTGCGCGGTAGAAAATACTTCAAAATCATAGGTTAATGCGGCTGTAAATCCTAAATCGCCACCACACAAGCGTAAAATTCGATACGGAAGTTTCAATTCTTCCAACATTTCTTTAATATGGTTTACCATACCGTCCAATGCAGCATACGAATCTTCGGGGCGCTCAATACGCACAATTTCTACCTTATCAAACTGATGCAAACGGTTCAATCCGCGTACATGTGCTCCGTAACTTCCAGCTTCACGTCGAAAACACGGTGTGTAACCTGTACAGCAAATTGGTAAATCTTCTGCTTTTAGCAAATCGCCACGAAACATATTCGTCACCGGAACTTCCGCGGTCGGAATCAAATACAAATCGTCCGCAGTTGCGTGGTACATTTGTCCTTCCTTGTCTGGCAATTGCCCAGTTCCGTATCCAGAAGCTTCGTTTACCAAATGTGGCACTTGGTATTCTGTGTAACCTGCATCCGTATTCTTATCTAAAAAATACTGAATTAACGCACGTTGCAAACGCGCACCTTTTCCTTTATATACTGGAAATCCAGCACCTGTAATTTTATTTCCAAGTTCAAAATCAATAATGTCGTATTTCTTTACCAATTCCCAATGTGGTTGTGCGTTTTCATGCAACACAGGAATGTCGCCAGCGCGAAAAACCTCTTCGTTATCATTTTCACTATTTCCCGCAGGAACCAATGCATTTGGTACGTTTGGAATGGTGTATAAAAGTTCTGGAAGTGCTTCTTCTTTTGCTTTCAACTCCGCTTTCAATCCTTCTGCTTTTGCTTTTAATTGCGTGCTTTTTTCGCGTAAAATGCCTGCTTTCTTTGGTTCGCCACTTTTAAACAGCTGTCCAATTTCTTTCGATAATTTATTAGAGGACGCTAACGTGTTGTCTAATTCCACTTGTAAACTTCGGCGCGCTTCATCAAGCGATACAACTTCGTTTATAACTTCGGTGGCATCAAAATTTCGTTTCTTCAAAGCGTCTACAATCTGCGCTTTGTTCTCTCTAATAAATTGTAATTGTAACATTTTGTTATGTTTTTGGCGTTTCTCCTTGTATACTTTCGCTTTGCTTCGCATACAACGAGTCAGGCTTTCGGCAGTCGCTCTCTACGAGGAGCTCCAACAATGCCTCTATCCTTAACGCACAGATTCATGAAGCCACAAAAATAATCAAATTAGGAGAATTGACGCACTATTTTTTAGCTTAGAATTAGAAGTGATAGAAAATTATTTTTTCGAGTTAGTTTTCTTCTTTTTGTCGTACTTGCTTTTAAAAGGTAACAACCAATCATGATGCGAAAAATGTGACCATTCTTCTGCAGCTAAATCTACATCAGGATCAAAAAGTCGCTGTCGTGGATGGTTGTTTACGCGCACCAATCCGTTTGCGTAAATTTCGACATCGGTTCCTTTTTTAGCATATTCTTTTTTCAAAAATTGCACAAACTGCCACAACATGTCTGGTTTTACAGCTACACGCGCTGCCTGTTTTTGGGACGTATATTCTTTTGGTTTCACATACATGATATCGCAATTCTCCTTATTCACAACCTTTAATGTGATATTTCCTGCTTTGGAACGCAGCATCATACGCCAGCTTAAACGATGTCCTTCTTCGGTCCACAACACATCATCTTCATAGGTCCAGTGACGTAATGGTAAGAGAATTTGTGAAATAAAATAGAGGATAAAAACAGACACTATTATTTTGTGATATGGAGCCACAATCACTTCGTTTCCAGTATAAATTTCTTTCTTCTTTAAAAACAGATTACGAATAGTTGTTGGCTCAAAAAAGAACACACACAACGCCAACGACATATACGGGAAAATTCCAATGTGCAATACAAACGAGTTGAACAGGTGAAATACAATGGAGCAGCTAAAGAAAAACACGCGCGTACGTTTCCACAATAACCCAGGAATTACCAACAAGTCAAACCCGATACCAACATACGTCAGCATTACATGAATCCACTTTTGCTGGAGAAATTCGCCAACAATCGGTACATGTTTGCGTCCTGCCATTAAGTTTGTAGTTACTTCTCCCGACCACCAATCAGGATACATTTTGGCAACAGAAGCATACGTATACACAATAAATAATTGCAGTATAAAAATGACCAATACCCAATTGGGCATGTAATTTTTTTGGAGTGCAGGATTTTTTTTTACATCTACCGAAAAGTAGTGATGCGCAGGCACGATCCACATAAATACACACAATAAAACTAATAAGTAATAATGGTTGTTGTATGAGGTTTTCTGCATCAAATAGACTGTAGTCCATAGTATGGTATAAGCTCCGATGCTCCAACGATATTTGTAGCCAATCATTACTAAAAAACCGCAAATTCCCATCAAAGCGAAATAAAAATAAAAGCCGTAGGTGTAGTCTGCCATGTTCAGCCATTCAATGCCAAACAGCTTAAAATCTAACAATGGTTCTCGCAATGTTTGCTGAATAGGCGTTAAAACACCTTCAAAACCTATAAAAGGAAACGTGAATTCAGGATCAATAAACGTGCGTTTTACCCAACCTGTAGCAATAGCGCCAAATCCTTCCAAACCGATTAACAAACCAAAAAACACTCGAAATACAATGAGTGAAGTGTTGTCTACCTGTTTGTAAAGAAATGTAGTTAGCATACTAGTTTGGAATTAGTGCTAGAGACGTTTGTTTGTCTTTTTGTAGTTGTGCTTGTAATGCTTCAATGGAATCAAATTTTTGTTCATCGCGTAAGCGTTGTAAAAGTCTAATTTGAATTTTCTCATCATAAATATCACGATCAAAATCAAAGAAATGTACTTCAATAGTTTGTTTAGTTCCTTTTACGGTAGGATTGGTGCCAATATTCATCATTCCATACACCGTTTTTTCGTTAAACGTACTTTTTACAAAATACACGCCTTGTTTTGGAATGAGTTTGTACTCTTCTTTGATATGAATGTTCGCTGTTGGAAAATTGATAGTATTTCCTAAACCTTTACCTGAAATCACGGTTCCTGTAAGCATGAATTCATAACCAAGATAGGTGTTTGCAGTGGTGATATCGCCTTCGTTTAGTGCGTTTCTGATTTTTGTAGAACTGATGGTAATATCGTCAATTTCTTTGGCTTTTATTTCTTCCACGTTAAAGTCGAATGCTTGCCCAAACTCCCGTAAATCATCAATATTTGCGGTTCGGTTTCTGCCAAAACGATGATCGTATCCGATAATGATTTTTTTTAAGTGTAAATGTTCAATGAGGAAGTCGCGCACAAAATCGCGTGCTTTCAAACGTGAAAATTCTCGATTAAACGGATAAATGATCAGCGTGTCAAGTCCGGTAGCTTCCAACAGTTGAATGCGTTCTTCAATTGTATTGATAAGTTTGATATTGCTATCTTGCTGTAAGACCATTCGCGGATGCGGAAAAAAAGTAAGCAACGTCGTGTTTAAACCTTCCGATTTGGCAATGAGATTTTGTATAATTTTTTTATGTCCTACATGAACACCGTCAAAGGTGCCAATAGTAATGGCGGATGGATTTTTAGCTCGATATGTGTCAAAAAAATCTATGGTATTCACTAAGCAGTCTTTTTTACAAAGCTATTTAATTCTTTTACAAAAAATAAATATTCTGATTTTAATCTTCTTTTTTCCAAAAAAAGTACATTTAAGAATAAAAATATTTCCTTCGTCGCTCTATTCCTTAAGCTTCGTCGAAAAAAATGACTAATTTTATGTCAGTTTGTTAAAAAAGGTGATTTTTGACACTTAAATTAACCCCTATCTTAAATTAAAAAGCTATGAAGCAAAAATTATGCTTCGGTTTGTTAGCGAGTATATTTTTGATTTCCTCCGTTGGGTTTGCTCAAAACAACGATTGGAAAAAGCTACAAACCGTTACCGATGCTACAGCAGTATCGAAATTAAACCTATCAGAACAAAAAGTAGATTTCTTTGAGCTGAATTTCGAAAATTTTAAACAACAACTTAGTACTACTCCTTTACGCGGTGCCGCTTTTAACTCTAACACAAGAGTTCAAGTGCCAGGAATTGATGGAAAGTTAGAAACTTTTCAAATGTATGAAGCTACCGTGTTCGCACCAGAATTGGCAGCAAAATTTCCAGATATTAAATCCTATATCGGATATAGTCAAGAAAATTATGGCGCAGAATTACGTATGAGTGTTTCACACAAAGGTGTGCAAACGATGATTTCGTATGTAAATAAGCCAACTGTTTTTATGCATCCGGCAGGAAATGGTGTTACTAATTACGTATTGTATACCAGAGATGCGCGTATGAGTTCGGTAAATGACTTTAACTGTACTACCGTTGACGAAGTGCAATCGCGATTGGTAAATGACAATGAAGGTTTTCAAAGCAGAGACGCTAATGATCAAACGTTGCGTACGTTCCGAATTGCTATCTCCGTAACAGGAGAATACACGCAATATCACGGTGGTGCTGTAGCAGACGCAATGGCGGCAATCAACGCTTCAATGACGCGAGTGAACGCTATTTTTGAAGTAGACATGGCAGTTACTTTTGAGTTGATTGCCAATAATAATACGTTGGTATTTACCAATGCTGCAACAGATCCATATTCGAATGCCAATGTGGGAACTGGTGGTGCTTGGAATACAGAACTTCAAAATTACTTAACAGGTTCTATTGGAAATGCTGCCTATGATATTGGACATTTATTTGGTGCCTCTGGTGGCGGTGGAAACGCAGGTTGTATTGGCTGTGTTTGTACAGATGATACTTCTTCTACGACTGATACCGAAAAAGGAAGTGCTTATACATCTCCAGCAGATGATATTCCCGAAGGAGACACATTTGACGTAGATTATGTAGCGCACGAAATTGGACACCAAATGGGCGCAAACCATACGTGGGCTTTTAGTACAGAAGGAACAGGTGTAAACTCTGAACCTGGAAGTGGATCAACCGTAATGGCGTATGCTGGAATTAGAGGAGCAGATAATGTTCAGCAAAATAGTGATCCGTATTTTCACTATCATAGTATTCGACAAGTTTTAGATAATTTGGAGACGCAAACTTGCTGGCAATCTAACAATTCGCCAGCGTTGGCTAATAATCCACCAAATGCAAATGCAGGTAGTGATTATATAATTCCACAAGGAACAGCATATGTGTTACGCGGAACTGCTACCGACGCAGATGGAGGTGATGCACTAACGTATTGTTGGGAACAAACGGATAGCGGACAGGTTACCAATACTTCATTTGGACCAACGATTATTAACGGATCTATGAACAGGTCACAATTACCAACAAGTTCTCCAAATAGATATATTCCGAAGTTGAGCAGAGTCGCTTCAGGAAATTTAACCCAAACAAATCCAACTATTAATAGTGCTTGGGAAACTGTTGCCACTGTAAATAGAACTATGAATTGGGCATTGACAGTGCGCGATAGAGAACCGACAGCGACAGGACTTGGTGGGCAATCAAGTTTTGATTTAATGTCTATTGAAGTAACTACGGCTGCAGGACCTTTTACAGTAACTTCTCAGACTTCTACAGCTACAAGTTGGGAAATGGGAACTTCGCAAACAGTTACATGGAACGTAGCCAATACGAATACAGGGGCTGTAAATACGCCAAATGTAAATATCTTATTATCTATAGATGGTGGCGCAACATTTCCATATACCTTAGCAACGAATGTACCTAATGATGGTTCGCAACAAATTAACGTGCCTGTAACACCGCCAACATCTCAAGCAAGAGTCATTGTTGAAGGCGCAGGAAATATTTTCTTTGCGATGAATTCAGCTAACTTTAGTTTAGTAGAGCCAGATTTTGCTTTAGTGTTTGCAGATAACGAAGAAACTGCTTGTCAGCCTGCAAATGCCGTATATAATTTTACATA
>CAZHSA010000048.1:0-17250 GCA_964535135.1 uncultured Kordia sp. | reverse complement strand
CATCTTATATTTGCAGTGCAAAAGCGAGTGGTTTCCTTTTGCAACTTTAAGATTTTCATAATTTAAAGTTTTGGTTGGTTAATAAATAAAGAAGAGCTCGGTCGTAAGATCGGGCTTTTTTTATGCGCTGTTTTTAGTTGAAATGTAAAATAATGTTGAGAAATATTCACCAAAAATCATATTCTGTTGAATATTCAATAAGAATTACTGATGAAATACATTTCTAATTATAAAAATTGTGTTAAAGTAAAAATACTATGCTTGCATAATAAAATTCTCATCTTATATTTGCAGTGCAAAAGCGAGTGGTTTCCTTTTGCAACTTTAAGATTTCATAATTTAAAGTTTTGGTTGGTTAATAAATAAAGAAGAGCCCGGTCGTAAGATCGGGCTTTTTTTTACAGCAATTTTAAAAGTAGAAAAGGCCGCCAAATATTGAGACAGCCTTTCCTTAATTATTCAATCGTAATTAATACAACTTTTAGTTTGGTACTTGGTGAAATGGGCAATTTCTGGAGAGTTCTCCTCCAGAGCCACATTCTCCAGTAATACCGCAACCTGCTGGGCAAGTGTTTGCACAGGTGTTGGCGCATGTATTTACACACGTGTTGGCACATGTTGCAATGTTTGTAGGACAACAATGTGTGCTGCCTCCAGTAAGCTGGTTTTGTGTTAATTGGGAAATAATAGACTTATTAATTCCCAGTTTTTGAACTTTTCGTTTTTTCATGATTGATGCATTTTTAAAACTATTCCTACTCTATCAGCTTTTCGGATTCCGCTGTGAACGTTACTGTTCGTAATTTGATGTGATGTGTTTTTTAAAATTGACAATTATTTGCCGCATTGTTACATTCGGTAGAAATTCTACTCAATCTTGCTCTAAACTCAGGAGAATTTCCAATACCGCGCGCAACATTAATAAGTCCGCTTGATCTTTCAATATTAGTCCAATATGCACCGCCATTTACGTCTGGTTCTCTCCGTAAAAGTCCTCTGTAGGCTATATATACTTTTTTACTAATTTGATAACTTGTAATATTGTTTCTATGTAAAAAAGATCTGTATCGGTGATCCCATCTTTGTAAATTCCCTGGCGCTGTAATAAATCCTACCGCCAAACCTTCAAAACCTTGTACGCGCAACACACCAATCCAATAATTAACAACGGCGGTATTTTCTGGACATCTTTCAGAATATGACAAATAGGCAAGTCGCACTACACAATGTTCGTCAATCATTGGAGGATTTGGAATATTCGGCGGTCTAAAATCTGGCTCATAAGGAATGTTCGGATTTAAAGCGCGTTTGCTTGTAGAAGATTCAATTTGTATTTCTTCGTCACTGGTAACATCTTCCGATTGACAACCAATTGTAAATAACGATCCTACAAGCAATGCAAAGACAAGGATAAAATGACGTGGTTTTAAAATGATTTTTTTCATAGTAATTGATGAATTATAATTATTTCCTACTCTGTTAAGGTTTTTCGGATGCCACCTATCTCGATCAAGAACTACTCAAAGGTATAGGAGTGTATTCCTCAAAACAAGAGAAGTATTTTCAGATTTATAAAATTGTACACATCAGTTTTTTACAAAAAAAACCATCTACATTTTCGTGTAGATGATTTGCTATTTTAGCTGTAATTAATATTACTGTTTTATAATAGTTTTAACAGTAGTTTCACCAGCACGTGTGAGTTGAAAGTAATAGGTGCCAGATTGAAGTTGAGAAGTGTCCATCGTATACGAGACGCTAGTGTCGTTAAAGCTAGTACTCGTAAGTATGTGTTGACTTACAGGATTGCCAGTATTGTCAAAAATAGCAACCTCAAGTGGTTCTTGTGCGGCAGATGGATTTTGTGTGCCACTTTCAGCATACATAATAGTAATTTGATTGGTAATTGGGTTCGGATACGTAGTCACTACCACAAATTCATTAGGATTTGGTGTAAATTCGTCTGCTATTAATGAAAAACTAACTGAATCCTTTACCATAAAATTAGAAGTTTCTTCAATATAATCCCTATGTGTAGCGTATTTCAATAATTTAACTTTTACATTGTAAGTTTTAGGTAAAATAGGATATTCCACTTCAGTGGTGTATGGATAGGTATTACTGTTTGAAGGGTTTTTTCTTTCTGCTTTTTTCTTGCTAACAGGTGGTATCAATACTGGCGCGGTAATTCCCAATGAATTTGTGCCAACATTACCGACACTATCACCTTGAGGCAACTTAAATCTTAACCCAAAATAGCTAGTAACATTTTCTGTTGATTGATAATCAAGATCAATATTAATGATCAAATTTTTAAAAGGCTGTGCATAATAAGTGTCAGTTCCAGTTGTCAGCTTAAACCTTTGGCCTTGTGACGAGTCTTTTACCGTTAGAAGCATATCTATGTTGTTGTAAGCGGCTGACTGTACGTTTTGTGCGCTTATGTTAACAACACAACATAAGAACAGTGTTGTAAGTGTGAAATTTTTTAAATTCATAACAATTGTTTTTTTAAGTTAGACTTATTTTCAAAGTATGAATATTTCAATGTTCAGTACAACAGATACGTGTTCATATTTATAAATTTAAACAAAATGAACCTGCTAATCTTCAATTTTTTTAATGTAGTACGACGGATTTAAGCCTGTTTTGTTTTTAAACTCTTTGATAAAGGTAGTGGCACTTTTATAACCAATTTCTGTGGAAATCGCATGAATGGTATACGATCTGAAAACGGCGTCTTCTTTCAACTTAACCAGCACGTATTCAATTCGAAGCTTATTGAGGTATTGACTAAACGTTTGTTTTTTGACTGCATTTAATGCTTTGGATAAATAGGTTGTATTGGTTTGCAGCAATTTTGCAGTAGTGTGCAAGGTGGCATCTTCCGAAAGGTAAAATTGAGTTTCTTCTAAAGCGGAAAGCTTTTCCAAAATGGCGTTTGCTTTTTCGTCTTTAATAGCAAAATTTTGTGTGGCTTTCTGTGGTTTTGGTTCGGTTGCTTTTTTAGAAATATTGTCAATAAGGGCTAAAAATTTCTGTTCTTTTAGCTTAGCTTTTCTATGATACATTAAAAAGGCAATCAATAACAAGGCAACCAAAATAACAGACACTACCATAATTTGCTTTTTATCCGCTAAACTCTGAGTGTTTTCGTTGGTAAGTTTTTTATTTTCTAGTTCGTATTCTTTAATATCATCTTCGTACAATAAATCTTTTGCTTCGGATTGTTTTTTATTTTTTTCCTTTAAAATTTCTTTCGATTCACGCAGATAAAAAGCTTCTTTTTCTTTATTGTTCAGAATTTTAGAAATATCACCTGCTAAGGTGTACATTTCATCAATTCTGTCGGTATAGGAGTCTTCGCCAGCACGCTTAAAAATAGCATCCAATAACGCAAGAGCTTCTGTGTATTTTTCTTGCTCGGTTAAGTTTTGAGCAATATAAAAATCGGTAATATATAAGTTGTTTTGTAAGCCTTTTTCCTTTAGTACTTTCTTTCCTTCTTGGAGAAAACCTAAAGATGTAAAATATTCTCCTTTTTCATAATATACTTTCCCCAAATTGATGTTAAAACGCGCTTTAAAAATGGAATACTTATTTTCTTCTGCAATTGCAAAACCTTTACGGTATGCTTCTTCTGCTTCGTCAAATCGTTTCAATTCTGAAAGGCACAACATTTTTCCTAAAAGTGAGCTTAAAAGTGAAGACATATCTTGAAGGGAAAGCGGAGTTTCCTTTTTGTCAAGCTTCGTCAAAACAGCGTCGTAACTCGTTAATGCGTTTTTATAGCGTTTCAGCTTGGCGCGAATATTTGCAATATTAGTTAAGCATAAAATTTCATCTGAAGATCTTTTAGATTCAACAGCCAGTTCTTTTGCAATAAGATAAGGTTCAAGCGCTTCATCATACAAACCTAATACGTACCAAGTGCCTCCCAATAAAACATTACTACTAATACTGTTAATAGTGTCTTTCATACGTTCTGCAATTCTAACTGAAATATAAGAACGCTTTAGAGCTTCATGATAATTAGATTGATAATAAGAGATATACGCCATTTGAAAATTTGTAAAAAACTGAATGGCATCATTTTCTTCTCTTTTGCCTCGCGCTAAATACGTTTTACAATAGGCGAGTCCCAATAGTGTGTCTTTTTTTTCTGTGAAAGTATCTTGAATCATTTCTTCAATACGATCCAAAGAATCGGATGTAGAAACAAACAATTGCATCTCTTCTGAAATGCGTGTGTTTTGTATGCTTTTTACTTCTTGCGCAAGCATGTAATTAGACAGGAATACGCACAAAAAAAACAGGTTAAAATATCGTATCTGAATTCCTATAGATGGTAGTATGCAAATAATATGCTTCATGATGATGTTGGTTTGTAAGAAGTCGGCTCACAAAGTCAGTGAGAAATATACAATATAAAATTGAATACAATAATGTGTTGTCGGTTATTTTTAATTGTTACAAATCACATGCAAAATGATAAAAAATAAAAATTCGGTTATATCACTACAACTTAAAAAGTGCACAAAAACTCAGTTTGAATATCATGACCATCAACTCAAATTAAAAGATTTTGAAGTCATTTCTCCCAAAAAAAACACGAAAAAAAGAAGTTTTTACAATAGTATCGGTATGGTGAAACTATTTTTTTGGAATAGTAATTGTAATGCTAACATACAATTAACAATAAAGTAATTACTATTTTATTATTTTTACAAACCTATATATTGAACATGAAAAGAAAACTTACTATATTTCTCTTACTTACAGGCTTCTTATTGCAGGCGCAAAAACAAGATGCCGCTTTTGAAACTGGCGAATGGTTTAAATTCAGAATTCATTACGGATTCATCAATGCGAGTTACGCCACACTCGAAGTAAAAGACGATTACTTAAACGGAAAAGAAGTATATCATGTAGTTGGAAAAGGAAAAACTACAGGTTTTGCCAGCATCTTTTTTAAGGTAGATGATAACTACGAAAGCTTTTTTGACAAAGATACCGGAATGCCATATAAATTTATTCGTAAAATTGATGAAGGTGGACACACAAAAGATGTTGAAATCAAATTCAATCATAACAAAGAAAAAGCACTTGTCAACAATAAAAAGCATAAAACAAAAGCTGAATATGACATTGAAAAAAATGTACAAGACATGGTTTCCGCTTTTTACTATTTGCGAAACAACTATGACGTTTCAACCATCAAAGAAGGTGATGAGGTTGTGTTGAATATGTTTTTTGACAAAGAAAACTTCAAATTCAAATTGAAATTCTTAGGAAGGGAAACGATGCGCACCAAATTTGGAAGAGTTCCTTGTTTAAAATTTCGTCCGTATGTACAAGCAGGACGTGTATTTAAAGAAAGTGAAAGCTTAACACTTTGGGTTTCTGATGATGAAAACAAAGTGCCAATCCGAATCAAAGCAAAATTGGTTGTAGGTTCACTAAAAGCAGATTTAGACGCTTTTAAAGGACTCAAACATCCGTTCAAAATATTGGTAGACTAATTGAAATGAGCGATCACCATTTTTTGTTACTCATAAATAGTAGTACATTTCATCTGTCAACAAGCTTAAATAAAAATATCAGATGAAAATTTCTCCAGAAATTGCAGCACGAATTGAAAAATTAGAAAAAAAATACACAAATTCTGGGCAAGACTTAGGCGCATATCTTGACGGCTTACTGCACCAACGCTACCTTACGTATTGGGAATACATTCACTTAGATACATTACTGAGTTTACAAATACCGCGTACATTTTTTCCCGATGAAGAAATCTTCATCATGTATCATCAAATTACCGAATTGTACTTTAAGCTCATCATTCATGAGCAAAAGCAAATCATTGATGACAAAGACCAAACGGCAGAATTTTTTACGCAACGTATTTACCGAATCAACAACTATTTTAAAGCGCTTATTTCTTCGTTTGAAATTATGATCAACGGAATGGAACGCGAGCAATTTTTAAACTACCGAATGTCATTGCTTCCTGCAAGCGGATTTCAATCAGCACAATACCGAATGATTGAATTATATTCCACACCAATGGAAAACTTAGTGCATCACACCGTTCGCGATCAATTTTCAGCCGAAAACAGTTTAGACGATCTTTACGAAAATATTTACTGGAAAAAAGGTGCAACCGATAGCAAAACAGGCGAAAAAACACTCACACTCAAACAATTTGAATATCGCTACACGCCGCGTTTCATGCGAATTGCTACAGAAGTACAACACAGCACAATATATCATCGCTATTTAGCGTTGCCTACAGCAGTAAAACAAAACAGCAAGCTAATTGATGCGCTCAAAAAACTCGATCTCAATGCAAATGTCAATTGGCCATTGATGCATATGGGCTCGGCATATCGCTATTTGCGACGTGAAAAAACCACTATTGAAGCTACTGGCGGAACAAATTGGCGAGAATACTTGCCTCCAAGTTTTCAAAAAGTGATCTTTTTTCCCGAAATTTGGAGCGAAAATGAAAAAAGCGAATGGGGAAAAGAATGGGTAGACCATATCTTCAACACAGAAAGGAAACGATGAGAATAGGGAAAATTATACTGCTAACACTAGTATTCATAGGAATTAACGCTTGTTCTGGCGAAAAAGAAGAACCCATAAAAACGGTACAAATAGAAGCGCCAGCTCCTGATCCGATGGAGTTCGGGTTTCACTTAAATGACTACATTGTTATTAAAGATACGGTACGAAATGGCGATAGTTTTGGCGAAATTCTCCAAAAAAACAACATTGGCTACTCCAAAATCTTTCAAATTGCCGAAAAAACAAAAGATACGTTTGACATCCGTAAATTAGTTGCTGGAAAGCCGTACACATTGCTTTGCACAAAAGGCGATTCATTACAAAGACCAGAATGTTTTATCTATCAAAAAAATAGTGTGGACTATGTAGTGATCAAATTTAAAGATTCTATCAACGCATATTCCGAAAGTAAACCTGTAAAAATTGTAGAAAGAGAAGCGTCTGGTGTAATAACAAGTTCACTATCTGGTGCTATTGATGACGCCGGATTAAGTCAAAAACTAGTCGCAGACATGTCAGATATTTACGCATGGACAATTGATTTCTTCCGTTTGCAAAAAGGTGATCAGTACAAGCTTGTATTTACTGAAAAATATATAAACGATACCACTTTCGTGGGAATTGACAAAATAAAAGCAGCATACTTCAAACACAATGGCGAACCGTTTTATGCTTTCGAGTTTGAAACGGATAGTGTAAAGCAAATTGTAGATTACTATGATGAAAATGCTAAAAACTTACGCCGTGCATTCCTAAAAGCGCCAGTAGTATTTAAAAATGTACGTATTTCATCACGTTACAACTTACGAAGACGCATCAAACTATACGGAAACCGAGTTAGAGCACACAAAGGAACCGATTTTGCAGCGCCACGCGGAACACCAATCATAACAACAGCGAATGGAGTTGTGGTTGAATCTGCCCGTAGAGGCGGAAACGGAAACTATGTAAAAGTAAAACATAACAGCACCTATTCCACGCAATACTTACACATGAAAAAACGGAAAGTAAAAGTGGGCGACTTTGTAAAGCAAGGTGATGTCATTGGTTGGATTGGAATGACAGGAAATACGTCTGGTCCGCACGTATGTTATCGTTTTTGGAAAAATGGACGCCAAGTAGATCCTTTCAAACAAAAACTACCTGATGCTGATCCGATTGATTCTACACTAAAAGCATCTTATTTAGAACACATTAAGCCATTAAAAATTCAAATTGATGGCATTCAAATAGCGCTTCCGATGGAAGAAGCACCAATAACTGCAATAAACTAACAAGTCATGTTAACAAACATAAACCCTACAGAAACTGAAGTTTGGAATACACTTCAGGAGCACTTCTATGCAACGAAATCGTTTGCGTTAAAAGACTATTTTTCAACAGATTCAACTAGAGCAGATCGCTTCACCATCAAGTGGAAAGATTTCTATGTGGACTATTCTAAAAACAGAATCACTCAAGAAACCATGGAGTTGCTTTTGAAATTGGCAGATCAAGTCAATCTCAAAGAAAATATTGAAAAATACTTCGGTGGCGATATTATTAATGAAACAGAAGGCAGAGCGGTATTGCATACAGCGTTGCGCGAAAAAGAAAGCAGCGAAGTATGGGTTGATGGCAAAAACGTGATACCTGAAGTATACAAGGTAAAGCAACAAATAAAAGAATTTTCAGAAGCAATCATTTCTGGACATAAAACAGGACATACTGGAAAAGCGTTTACAGATATTGTAAATATAGGAATTGGCGGTTCGGATTTAGGTCCTGTCATGGTTACAGAAGCGTTACAATACTATAAGAATCATTTGAATGTGCATTTTGTGTCCAATGTAGATGGTGATCATGTACAGGAAATTATCAAAAATCTAAATCCTGAAACGACACTCTTTGTCATCGTTTCAAAAACATTTACAACACAAGAAACGTTAACAAACGCTATGACCATTCGCAAATGGTTTTTAGCACAGGCGTCAGAAGCTGCTGTTGCCAAGCACTTTGTAGCCGTTTCTACCAATTTGGAAAAAATAAACGAATTCGGAATTGCTTCTGAAAATGTATTTCCAATGTGGAACTGGGTTGGTGGACGTTTTTCTTTGTGGAGTGCTGTAGGCTTAACTATTAGTTTGGCAACTGGGTATGATAACTTTGACAAGTTGTTAAAAGGCGCGCACGAAATGGATACACATTTTAAAACCGCTTCGTTTGATGAAAATATTCCTGTGGTATTGGCATTATTAAGTGTTTGGTATAATAATTTTTATGGTGCTGAAAGTGAAGCCATCATTCCATACACACAATACTTACACCAATTTGCGGCATATTTGCAACAAGGAATTATGGAGAGTAATGGTAAAAGTGTGGACAGAGCGGGAAATCGTGTCAACTACGAAACAGGAACCTTAATTTGGGGTGAACCTGGAACCAACTCACAACATGCATTTTTTCAATTAATTCACCAAGGAACCAAGCTTATTCCAGCGGACTTTATTGGGTATGTACAATCACTGCATGGAGATTCGGAGCATCACGATAAACTAATGGCAAACTTCTTTGCACAAACAGAAGCGTTGTTGCATGGTAAAACCAAAGAGGAAGTGGTAGAAGAACTTACGGCAAAAGGAATGGAAGCTTCACAAATAGAAAAATTACTTCCGTACAAAATATTTGAAGGTAACAAACCTACCAATACTATTTTGATAGATAAGCTTACGCCAGAAAGTTTAGGAGCGTTGATCGCTTTATACGAACACAAAATATTTGTACAAGGTGTTATTTGGAATATTTTTAGTTACGATCAATGGGGAGTTGAGCTTGGAAAACAGCTTGCTACAAAAATTTTAACAGACATTAAGAGTGCTGAAATTGCGGAACATGACGCTTCTACAGCAAATCTTTTGAGATACTTCAAAGAAAATCAAAAATAAATGTTAATAATTCGGTTTATATCTTAATTCACTGCAAAACAATTAAATAGCTAATTAGTGTAAATTTGGTAAAAATGTTAAAACATTTAACATTCGCTTAATATATGCATGCACAATAAACACGATTTTTGCGGCATTAAATAAACTAATAAAACTTATGAAAACGTTTAACACTTTGTTTTTTGTAGTAGCGATGTTCTTATCAACATCAGTTGCTTTAGCTCAAGGAACAATTACAGGTACTGTAGTGGATGCAGAGTCAGGACCACTTCCCGGTGCAAGTGTAGTTGTGAAAGGAACTCAAAATGGAACATCAACCAACTTTGATGGTAAATTTTCTTTAGATGTAAAATCCGCTTCGGGTAGTATTCAAGTATCTTTTATCGGATATGACACGAAAACTATATCATTTAAAGTTGATGGAGGAACTGTAGAATTAGGAACTATTACATTAGTTTCAAACAACTCTCTTGACGAAGTTGTAATTGTAGGTACTGGTATTATTGATTTAGCTGAAGGAAGAAAAACTCCGGTAGCTGTGTCTACAATTAAGAAAAGAGAAATTCAAGAAAGAGCTGTTGGTAATGTTGAATTACCTGAAATTATCAAGTACACACCTTCTGTATTCATTTCAAGACAAACTGGTTTTGGAGATGGACGATTGTTGGTAAGAGGATTTGATGATACAAATACAGCGGTACTTTTAAATGGTCAGCCAATCAATGCACAGGAAGACGGACGTGTATTCTGGAGTAACTGGGCAGGTATGGCAGATATCGCAAATGCAGTTCAGGTTCAGCGTGGTTTAGGAGCTTCTAAATTAGCAATCTCTTCTGTAGGTGGTACTGTAAACATCGTAATGAAAGCTGCAGAAAAGAAGCAAGGTGGTTCAGTTCGTTTCTTAACAGGTAACGATAGCTACTTCAAAGGAACTGCAGAATATAACACAGGTGTGAACGAAAAAGGATGGGCTTTTTCAGTATTACTCGATCACTGGCAAGCACACAGAAGATGGGCAGATGGAACTTTTGGACAAGGACAAAACTATTTCTTCTCTGTCGGATATACACCAAATGAAAGACACGCGTTTAACTTCTTAGTTACAGGTGCACCACAGTTTCACGGACAAAAATGGTCACAAAGTGATGAAACTACATTAAATGATCCTAAGTTTAACCAACACTGGGGTTACACTTCAAACTTACAAGGAAACAACTATACTTCTGATATTGATTCAGAAAGAAGAAACTTCTACCACAAACCAGTAATGAATGTAAACTGGGACTGGACAATTAGTGATAAATCAGAATTATCTACCGTATTATACGCATCATGGGGACGTGGTGGTGGAACTGGTCCAAGAGGTAGCAGAACAAGAGATCTTAATGGTCAGTTAGACTATTTCGCTATTGAGCAATCAAACGCAGCTATCGGAAACGGTGGATTTGATAACGCTGAGAGTGGATACATTCGTAGAGCTTCTATGAACAACCACGCATGGTACGGAATCGTATCTAACTTTAACCACGATGTAAATGAAAACTTCTCATTCAACGTAGGTACAGATTTAAGATATTATGTGGGAGATCACTTCCGTCAAGTAGCAAACCTATACGGATTAACTTCTTGGCAAGAAAGTGGGCAAACGTACACTGAAGAGTATAGTCCAGATCCATGGGCAGCGTTATTCAACTTTGCAGATGAAGGAGACAGATTAGATTACGATTACTCTGAAACTATTACATACCAAGGTTTATTTGCACAAGGAGAATATGCAACAGACAGATTTTCTGCATTCTTCCAAGGTGCAATTTCTAACCAATCATACCAAAGAGAAGGTCGTTTCCAAGGAGACTTAGGAAAGTCTGATAAACTAAGCAAAGTAGGATACAACTTAAAAGCTGGTTTGGCATACGAATTTGCTGAAGACAATCAAATTTATTTAAACACAGGTTTCTACTCAAGACAACCGTTCTTAGATAATGTATTTACGAACATCCGTAGATCTAATGCATTAGTAGAGCCAGAAGTTGATAACGAAGAAATTACAGGTATTGAAGCTGGTTATAAATTCGAAATTGACGGTGTATTTAGAGCTGTATTTAACTTCTACCATACTGACTGGGATAACAGAGTATTATTATCAGGTGGAACACTTACGAACACAGATGGTACTGAAACGAACATCAATGTTTTTGAAAGAGGCGTACGTCAAGTTCATAGAGGAGTTGAATTAGAATTAGATTCAAGACCAACAGATTGGTTAGAATTAAGAGGATTTGTTTCTGCTGGAAGCTGGCAGTTTAAAGGAAGTAGTAATGTACAAGTATTTAACGATGATACAAATACATTAATTTCTGAACAAAATGGAGTTAACAGAGATGGTGTTAAAATAACTACGGCACCACAATTTACTGCAGGTCTTACGGCAAGAGCTAACGTAATGGAAGGATTATCGGTTGACGTAAATGCAAAACACTTTGGAAATCACTACAGAAATGATAGAGATTTTGATGGTACACCACAAACAAGAAACTTCCCAAAAATTGATAGTTTTGAATTAGTTGACTTTGGTCTTACGTACAACTTTACGATTGCTGGTCAGAGACTAACATTTAGAGGAAACGTTTTCAACTTATTCGATAAGAGAGGAATTCAAGATACAGATCAGTTTGGATCATTCCCAATTACTGGGCGTACATTCAACACATCTTTAAGATATAATTTCTAAAAGAAACAGTTTTAAAAATAGAATTTTTACAAAACTAAAAAAGTCAAACCATGCATTTGGTTCGGCTTTTTTAGTGCTTATAACCTAACTGAAGTTAAAAGCACAATTAAACTAAATTATTATATGAAAAAAAAGTACAATGTATTTGTAGCAGTAGCAATGTTTTTCATTACATCAGTTGCCTTTTCACAAGGTACAGTTACTGGTAAAGTAGTAGATGAAGCTGGTCCATTACCCGGAGCAAGTGTGGTAGTGAAGGGAACAACAAATGGTGTATCTGCAGATTTTAATGGAAATTTTACGCTGAATGTAACTAGCGCTACAGGAACGATTGAAATATCGTATGTAGGATTTGGAACAAAATCAGTCCCATTCAATGTTAGTGGAGGTACACAAAACTTAGGAAATATTACCTTAGCATCCGACAATTCTTTAGATGAGGTTGTTATTGTTGGTGTAGTAGATATCGCTAAAGAACGTGAAACACCCGTAGCTGTTTCTACGATTAGGGCGGAAGAAATTGTAGAAAGATTAGGAAACCAAGAACTTCCAGAATTGTTAAATGCAACACCTTCTGTGTATGCAACAAAATCTGGTGGAGGTTTTGGAGACTCTCGAATCAACATTCGTGGTTTCGACCAAGTAAATACTGCAGTATTGGTAAATGGTGTGCCCGTAAACGATATGGAAAACGGACGTGTATTCTGGAGTAACTGGACAGGTTTAGCAGATGTTGCTTCTGCAATTCAAGTACAAAGAGGTTTAGGTTCATCAAAACTAGCCATCTCTTCGGTGGGTGGAACTTTAAACATTGTTACAAAAACAACCGACAGAAATGAAGGTGGATTTGTTGGTACAACTGTAGGTAACGACGGATATATCAAAACGATAGGTTCATATTCTACTGGAAGAATGGACAGTGGTTTTGCATTTACAGCATTATTCAGTAGAACTGCCGGTGATGGATATATTGATGGGACAGCATTTGAAGGATACAACTATTTCCTAGGATTTGGTTGGTCTAACGAAAAAAGAACACACGACATTCAATTTACACTTACTGGAGCGCCACAAGTACACAACCAAAGAACGACAAGTTTCTTCAATGCGGCAACTTTAGGACAGTACTTACAATATGGAGACAAATACAACTTCAACAACGGTACATTAAACGGTGAAGAATTCAACTGGAGAAGAAACTTTTTCCACAAACCAGTACTTTCATTAAACTGGGATTGGGATATTTCTGAAAAAACAAAATTATCAACAGTATTATACGCTTCGTATGGTCGTGGTGGTGGAACTGGTGATATCGGTCGTGGTAGAACTGGTGGTGGAAGTTCAGCATTTGCTAGTAACTTAGCCTTCAGAGATGCAGCTACAGGACTAGTGAAGTTTGATGAAATTGCACAATGGAACGCTGGACAAACTACTTCTTTTACAGGAACTGGAAATGATCAAATTCAACTAAATCAGCCAGATACAAACGGAAATCATTTTGTACAGTCTAGAAGCAACGGTATTGTACGTAGAGCATCTATCAACTCGCACAACTGGTATGGTTTATTAGCCAACTTAAATACACAAATAAATGATAACTTAACGTTAGATCTTGGATTTGATGCAAGAACATACAAAGGTTTCCACTACAGAAGATTAGACAATCTTTTAGGTGCCGACGGATATATTGACAACGGAAACGTAAACAATCCAAACATTGCTTTAACAAGAACATATTCTTCTGAGTTTTCTTCAATCTTAAATGTATTTAAAGACATTGATAACGAAGACAAAATTGACTATTACAACATCGGATACGTTCGTTGGTTCGGACTATTTGGTCAATTAGAATACAAAAAAGATGATATTTCTGCGTTTGTTCAGTTCTCTGGAGCGAACCAAGCTTACAGTAGAGAAGATTTATTCTTACTTACGCCAGAGCAAGGCCAGCGTACAGACTGGGAAAATATTTTAGGAGGAACCATCAAAGGTGGATTAAACTATAACATTGATGAAAACCACAACGTATTTGGTAACGCTGGTTATTACTCAAAACAACCATTATTTGATGCGGTATACCTAAACAATACAAACGACTTGAATGACGATATTCGTAACGAAAAAGTATTCGGAGTTGAACTTGGATATGGATATACATCTGAAAAACTAAGTGCAAACGTAAACTTATACAGAACTTCTTGGAAAGATAGATTCCAAACTATATTTGGTGAATTCCCTGATCCAGACGATGCAACGGAAACGGTTCAAGGACGTACAAACGTAGTTGGAATTGAGCAAATTCACATGGGAGTTGAGTTAGAAACTACGTATCGCCCATTAGACTACCTAACGTTCAGAGGAATGTTATCAATCGGTGATTGGCAATATGGAGGAACGGTTTCAGGACCTGCATTCGATACCAACGATCAAAACCGTGTAGTTGGTGAAAACACGTTATTCCTTGACAATGTAAAAGTTGGAAATGCGGCACAAACTACAATGCGTTTAGCTGCTATTGTAGAGCCAATTGAAAACTTTAAAGTTGATGTTTCTTGGTTTAGAGCAGACAACTTATATGCAGACATTAGAGCACAAGACTTTGACGAAGCTGACAACAGAGGTTCATTACAATTACCAGCATACAACTTATTTGATGGTGGTTTATCATACCTGTGGTTAGTAGGAAAAGAAAAAAGTCAACGAATTAATTTCAGATTAAACGTAAACAACTTATTCAACACTACGTATATCGCAGAATCGCAAACAAACATCTTTGCTGATGAAGGTGATACTACTTTCAATGGTGTTAACACCGAAAACAAAGCATTCTTCGGATTTGGAAGAACGTGGAACTTTAGTGTACGTTACAGCTTCTAAAAGCAATCGTACACAAACAAAAACTCAAAAGCCTTGCATTTGCAAGGCTTTTTTGATGCGTTTATATGTTATATTATATAGTTTAATTGGTATGACAACACAATTAAAAAAATAAGTACCTTTGTGCATCAACTAAAAATAAACTTATGTACGACGCAATAAAAACGCTGCACTCTTACTTTGCCTATTTTGTATTACTCATGCTAATAGTAGCAGTAGCCAATGCCATAATAGGATTTACAACCAACAAAAAATTTACTGCAAAAGACCTACGCATTTCATTATTTGCGCTCATCTTTACACACTTACAACTCGTAGTGGGAATCATTCTATACTTCGTTTCTGTAAAAGGATTCCAAATGATTCAAGCAAACGGAATGAAACTAGATAGCGCCAGTCGTTTACTCGCATTAGAGCATCCGTTAGTAGGAATCTTAGCCATTATATTGATCACCATTGGTTGGTCTAAACACAAAAAACAAGAAACAGCTAAAAGAGCCTTCGGAAAAATAGCGTTCTTTTACGGATTAGGATTGCTACTCATCCTTTCAAGACTTCCTTGGAAAGACTGGTTGAATCTATACTAAAATAACTTAGTTCAATAAAAAATATGGAGTTATTTCCTGCTTTCCGCTATATCTTTTTTTGCCATATAGCAAAGCAAAAAAAGGATGCCGCTGCAATCAGGACTAAAAAAGTACCAACAGCATACAAACCACAAAAAGAGGCTACCAACAATACATTAAAAACCAAATAAACACACAAAATCCGTATCAAACACGATACGGATTTTTTAATTATAATTTCGTTCTAAGAAGTCTAAGCAATCTAACAGCAAAGCAATCTAACAGGCAAAGCCGGTCTAACAGAGCAGCAGTCTAACATCTAACTTCAATGTATTAATTTGGAAATTTGAAAATGTATCAATGTGGTTTCTACAAAAATTAGCATCCAGTTTGAAACTATCTAACATCTAAAAGCGAAGCGGTCTAGAATCTAACAGGCAAAGCTGATCTAACAGCGAAGCAGTCTAACATCCAAATCACTTTACTTCCTTAATCACATGCACATACACAGGAAAATGGTCACTATAACCACCAGTATAACTTCCACCTGCAAAACTTCTAAAAGGATAGCCTTTATAACGTCCGCGTTTATTAGATAAATAGGTTTTATTATAAATTCCCGCTTTATAATAACGGTATTCTGAAAAGTCTTTCTTTAACAATGGTGCAGACATTACAATCTGATCAAACAAATTCCAGCCATCTCTATAGGCAAGCGTTCCGTTTCCTTCTCTTGCCATTGCTTCCATTGGATTGAACAAATCTTTTCCTTTCACATCTTTACGATCTTCTTTGGTTTTCAAAACCTCTTTCATACTTACATTAAAAGGATCATCGTTCATGTCGCCCATCGTAAAAATCTTGGCATGTTTGTCAGCATTTTGTAAAGAATCAATAATGCGTTTATTCAGCTCGGCAGCTTTTACACGTTTTGGTCTACTTCTAGCTTCTCCACCGCTTCGTGATGGCCAGTGATTTACAATAATATGGACTTCATCACCATCTAACACACCAGAAACCAACAATTGATCTCTTGTATACACTCGCTTATCTCCATTATATATATACAACGGATGTTTTGAAAAGCTATGCGGTTGAAAAATACCTTGCTTATAAAGCAATCCAACATCAATTCCACGTTTATCTGGTGAATCGAAGTGAATAATGCCATAATCAGAATCTTTCAACTTTGGATGCGCAATCAAGTCTTCCAATACTTTCTTATTTTCAACTTCCGCAACTCCTAAAATAGCAGGTGTAGTTCTCGAAACATCGTAGCCAATATCTGAAATGACACGGGCCAATTTTGAAAGTTTATCTTCATAAATCTTCGAACGATCTTTCTGAATTTCCATCATCGGACTCTTCTCATCGTCTTTCAGCGGATCATTAACAGTATCAAACAAATTTTCTACGTTATAAAATGCAATTGTTTGTACTTTATACTGCTTCTTTTTCTGTGCCCAACTATGGGTAAACACTAGTAAAAAGGCTAGTAACACTAGGGATTTAAGGTTTTTCATTTAGTGAATGTTATGTTATCTTAAACAATCTATACAAAAGATAGACCAAAAGTAGTTAT
>CAZHSA010000047.1:0-17320 GCA_964535135.1 uncultured Kordia sp. | reverse complement strand
ATGAAATAAGTGCAACGATTATCTTGCAATCTTATCTATACAAATAGTACAAAATATGATATTACCAATTGTCGCGTTTGGCGATCCTGTATTACGAAAAGTAGCGAAAGATATTACGCCTGAGTATCCAAATTTAGATACATTGCTTGAAAATATGTTTGAAACCATGTACAATGCGTACGGTGTTGGATTGGCAGCACCACAAATTGGACTTCCAATTCGTTTGTTTTTGGTAGATGCTACTGGTTTTGCAGAAGATGAAGAATTAGATGCGGAACAACGAAAACAACTGGAAGGCATGAAAAAAGTATTTATCAACGCAAAAATTTTAGAGCGCGATGGTGAACCTTGGGTTTTCAATGAAGGTTGTTTGAGTATTCCTGATGTACGAGAAGATGTATTTCGTCCAGAAAGTATCAAAATTGAATACTACGACGAAAACTTTGAGAAGCATGTGGAAGAATATGACGGATTGGCGGCACGTGTTATTCAGCACGAATACGATCATATTGAAGGAATTTTGTTTACCGATAAACTATCTGCACTAAAAAGACGTTTATTAAAAGGAAGATTGACAAATATTTCGCGTGGACGCATCAAAGTAGATTACAAAATGCGTTTCCCAGATGCAAAGAAAATCCGTTAATAAAAGATCTTAAAAAAACACAAAAGAAAGACGAATTACGCAACAATGTCATTTCGCACTATAGCGAAAGAATTTGATGGTTTGTTAAGTTGATTACTAATGTGTTATGAGATTTCCCTCTACAGGGAGATTAGTTCGATTTACTATTCTGACTCCGCCTTAAGGCTTGTCAAAATAGAATCTCACTAAAAATAACGTTAAAAAAAATGATGGAATACGTACAATATGTATATTTGCCATCCTTACGTAGAAAATATATACCATGAGTTTAGAAAAAATATTAGCTATTTCTGGGAAGCCAGGATTATATGAATTAAAAACACAAACGCGTAATGGCTTTGTGGCAGAATCATTATCTGACGGAAAAAAAATCTCTGTGAGTCTGCGTCATAATGTAAGTTTATTGTCTGAAATTGCCATTTACACGTACTCGGAAGAAATTCCATTAGGAGCTGTGTTGGAAAAAGTAAAGCAAAAAGAAAACGGAGCTGCAACTTCCATCAATCACAAAGAATCTAAAGACGTTTTAACAAATTACTTCTCGGAAATATTACCAGATTACGACGAAGATCGTGTATATCCAAGTGATATTAAAAAGGTGATTCAGTGGTACAATTTGTTGCACTCTAAAGGAATTACAGATTTTACAACAGAAGAAACTTCTTCAGAAGAAGAATAACACATATAGAAAACTTAGTCAAAAAAAAATCCAGCAATTTGCTGGATTTTTTTTGTGGGATATGACAATAATTTATTGCTTTTTCACTACTGAATTCGCTGATGCGTTAATTGCATCAACATAATTTTGAGGAGCGCCAACTTCCGACATTCCCATAAACATAATGCAGGTATCTGCATCACGCTTTAGGCAGTATACAGTACTATTAATTGTTACGCCTTGTGCTTCGCTTGTACCTTTTAAGTACACAACATTCACACCATTCATCATTTTTTCTCCTTTGTCAGCAACTTTAAATTCTGGCGGTAAATTACTTTCTAATTTGTCCTTTGCATTCTCGTATGTTTCTGGAACAATCATAGCCATAATCACTGCTTTTGGAGATTCAGACACGTATGTATTTGGTGTCACTTCCATAAAAAGCTCTGTATCAACTTTCATATCTACCTTGATAGACATCAATTCCATAGCTCTTTTTTGCTTGTCAGCTTCTGTTTCTTCAGTCGCCTTTACTTCTTGTGCTTGCACATTCAATGCAGCTACAAAAAGCATACACAGTGCGATCAATGTTTTTTTCATTATAATTTTAAGTTTAATAGTTCAAATGTACGGAATAGTTTTGAGCAATATTGCAAATCCGTACGTAATTTATAGCTGTGTAGGCATAAAGTGTGCCACATTTTGAGAAATGTATCCTACAACAGCTTAATGAACTCAATACGAACGATCTAACAAGTTTAAAAATGTATGTTTCTAACAATCTAACAATCTAACAATCTAACAATCTAACAATCTAACAATCTAACAATCTAGCAATCTAACATGTCTAAGAAAGTCTAAGAAGTCTAAAAAGTCTAAGTAAGTCTAAGATCCAACAATCTTCTATGATAATTAATCTGTCCCACATGATAGCTCAAGTGCCACAATAAATGCAGTAACATCAATTCATAGGAAGGAATAATTCCGTCTTTTTCAATAGGATAGTCTTCTTGTAATTTCTCTTCGGGAAAGTTCGCAAAAGCAGTCAATACAATTTCTTTAACGCTGGCAATTTCCGCAAGTAAGGTTTCTTTTGGAACATTTCGCATACTGAATTCCAAGTCGCGCTGACGCACATAATCCGTGTTTCCGAGATGTTTCCCAATAAAATGATTCAGATTGCCGATAAGGTGCAAACACAAGGTTCCTGCACTGTTGGCAATAGTATCTGTGACGATCCAAAGTGAAGTTTCTTTTTGATATTGTTCAATTTCAGACGACAAACGATCAATTTCGCGTGCAAATATTTTTGTAATGGAAGTTTTCATGGTGTAATTTTTAGGCGTATTAAAAGTACAATTATTGGCAACCTTTTGCAATGAAATAACGGCTATAATACTTCTAAAATGAATTTATTTCAAAAATGTAGAAATTCAAGTGTACATTTGTGATTCACGATGATGAATCATAGCTATGGAAGAAAATTTTAAGGAAATAGACAAAGATGAAAAAATGAAATATGAAGAACATGCTATTTTATCTTCTCAATTTAAGCGAAAGAAAACAATCACATGGTTCATTAGAACTGTATTAGCGGTCATTTTGTTCACTGTTTTTTGGAAATATACTTGGGTGCGATGGGCGTTGGCTTTCTATATTCCGTTGAATTTATTCAGTCTGTACGCAATCCATAAATTTGATAGTACTGTCAATAAAAAGATGAATGAGGTCATGACAAAAATTATTGATTTAGAAGCGGAAATAGCAGCAACTGAAGAAGAATAAATTACCAAGAACTCACATTAAATACCTAGCTTTGTCACTCTTATATATGCAACTTATGAATTCTAGAAAAGCACAACTTGAAGCCTTTGATCGTTTGTTAACCATTATGGATGAACTGCGTGAGCAATGTCCGTGGGATCGCAAACAAACCTTGCAAACGCTCCGTCATTTAACCATTGAAGAAACCTATGAATTAGGCGATGCAATTCTAGAAAATGATTTGAACGAAGTAAAGAATGAATTGGGCGATTTGCTCTTACATATAGTATTTTACGCGAAAATTGGAAGTGAAACGAAAGACTTTGATATTGCTGATGTTGCCAACGGAATTTGCGAAAAACTTATCAGTCGTCATCCGCATATTTACGGTGATGTTGAGGTGCATGATGAAGAAGATGTAAAACGCAATTGGGAGAATTTAAAACTAAAAGAAGGCAAAAAATCTGTGCTAGAAGGTGTGCCTAAAAGTTTGCCTGCGTTGGTGAAAGCTAACCGAATTCAAGACAAAGTAGCTGGTGTCGGATTTGATTGGGAAGAACCCACTCAAGTTTGGGAAAAGTTAGAAGAAGAACTCTCCGAATTTCAAGAAGAAGTTGCTAAAGGCGATCAAAAAGCAATGGAAGCAGAATTTGGCGATGTATTGTTTTCTATGATCAATTATGCACGTTTTCTAAAAATAGATCCTGAAAATGCGCTAGAACGCACGAATAAAAAATTCATCAAGCGATTTCAATATTTAGAACAAAAAGCAGCTGGACTCAACAAAAAACTAGCAGACATGACCTTAGCCGAAATGGACGTTTTTTGGGAAGAAGCGAAGAAGCTTTGAAACTATAAATGTTAAATTCTAAATTATACATATAAAAGTATTTAGCTAACGCAAGTTTGAGGAAATTTACCTACTATACTACTCATTATTTGGTGTTTGGTTTTGGTTTTTTGTGTGATGTTGAATCAAGTTCAGTAGCACGAAAGAAGCAATAAAAAAGCCAAACACGCAAAAAGCCGTCTCTAGGAAACGGCTTTTATATTTCTACATGAGTTTTGAAACATCTCAAAACTCAATACTAATAGTTCAATACTAAATTAAAGCGAACGTAAGTGCTGCAATTTCGCTTTCCAAGTATCTAAATTTCTTTTATGTTTCTCAATATCTTGGTGTACTTTTTTCAACATTGGACTGTTGGAAGACGAGTTGGAAAAGAATTGCAAGTTGTTTTCTAACTGGCGAATTTCTCCTGAAATCTCATCAATTTTCTTACGAATAAAAATGCTTTCTGAATTGATTTTTGCCTGATCCAAATTCTCCAAACGATTGCTATACTTGATCAATTCTGACTCTTGTTTGTCAATATTCATCTTCTTAAACAATCCGTCTACAACTTTATTGAACTTGTTATCAATATTCTTTTTGTTGTACGGAACTCTTCCAATTGCTTTCCAGTCGGCAATTTTCGATTTGATAGTTTCTATATCCGCTTTTGTATCCGCTGATAATTCAAATGCTTCCATTTCTGCTAAAAATGCTTCTTTCTTTTGCAATGCTTCCACTTCTTCGGCATTGGCAGCATTTTTCTGAGCATGCAAGCGATCAAAATAGTGATTACAAGCGGTTTTAAACTGTTTCCAGATTTTATCAGAAATTTTCTTTGGTACATGTCCAATCTTTTTCCAATCAGACTGTACTTTCTTCATCTTCGGCGTTGTCTCTGCCCAATCGTCACTATCTTTTAAAGATTCAGCCAACTCGATCAAAGCCATTTTTTTGGTCAAATTTTCTTGTTGTTCTTTCTTTAACGATTTGTAAAAAGTATTTTTATTGGCATTAAACTCACGAACAGCTTGCTTAAATTTTGCCCACGTTTCTTCATTAACTTTTAGAGGAACTTTTCCTGCACTAAAGAAAGCTTCACGGAGTTTCTCAATCTCTTTGATTTTATTTTGCCACTGATTGTGAACGTTATACTTTCCAGCAGAAATTTCTTTTATTTTCGCAATAATCTCTTCTTTTACGACTAAATTTTGCTCGTAAACTTGATCAATATTTTTGAAATATTCCTGACGACGATCGTGAATTACTTTCGTAGCGGCACTGAAACGATTCCAAATTTCCTCACGCAAGTCTTTAGCTACAGGACCAACTTCTTCTTTCCAAAGTCGGTGTAAATTTTGCAATTCGCGGAACGCATGCATTACATTTTCTTCTGTGGCTAATTCTTCTGCACGCGCAACAATCTTTTGTTTTTCTTCGTAATTACGCTTAAAATCTAAATCGCGCAGATCTCTGTTTAAGTGTAAGAAGTCGTAAAAACGCTCAATATGATGATGATACGTACGCCAAACATTATTGTATTGCGTTTTCGGAATTGAACCAGCATTGCGCCAATCTTCCTGAATTTGCTTAAAATGTTTGTATGTTGTGTTGATATTTTCTTCTACATTGAGCAATCCTTTCAATTCCTCAATCAGCGCCAAACGTCTTTCTAAATTTGCGTGTAAATCCTTCTCTAAATTCTTGTAGTATTCATTTCGTTTGCTGCGATATTCGTTATATGCAACATTGAATCGTCCTTTGATCGGTAGAGAAAAATGAAAATCAATGATGTTTCCACCTTCGGCTAAAAATTCTTCTTTTCGCTGCTCTAAAACTTCCGTAAACTTTTGGTTGAACTCAGATTTGATGCTTTCCACATGCTCTTTGATGGCTTGCACTTTTTCGTTGCGAACCAATTTCTCCAATTCGTCTACCAAGGCTTCTTTCGTCATTGCGTGGTAATCCAACATTGGAATCTCATGACGCACATTTGCACTTTCATCCTCAGCTTCTTCGGCAGCATTATCCTGCAATTCTTCCACAGCTTCTTGATACTCTTCAATGGTTTGTTCCGTATCTTCTACATTTTCTGTAGTTTCTGTTTCAGTCTCAGTTTCAGTGGCTTCAACTTCAGTTTCAGTATCGACTTCCGTTGTTTCCGCAACAGCTTCTACCGAACTTTCAGCTTCAATTTCAGTTTCGACTTCTGCTTCCGCAACAGCTTCTACGGTGCTTTCAGCTTCCGCTTCGACTTCAATTTCATTTTCGAGTTCAGTTTCTGATTCGTTGGTTGATTGTGCTTCTAAATTTCCTTCTGCATCTTGGTGCAGGTTATCATCTTTTTCTTCTAACATCATTGTAAATGTTTGGGTTCTTTTTCACGCTTTAAGTACCGAAGATACTAACAAGAAACAAAACGACAAAGTTTTACAGATGGGAAACTGCGATAATTGCAGTAAAAAGGGTAATTTTTTTTAAGAATTCCAGATTTTCCAAGCCTTTTCCGCCTGAAATTCGAGCATTTTGTATCCGTTTACAATTTGTGCGCCTTGCAAACGTCCCAATTTTAAAAAGGTAGTTTCAGACGGATTGTAAATCAAATCGAAGAATAAAAAGTCTTTAGAAACGTATTTGTAAGGAATGTCAGGACAATCTTCAATCTTTGGGAACGTTCCTAACGGCGTGCAGTTGACAATGATTGGATGCGATTTCATCACTTTTTCGCTCAAATCTTGATAGGAAATCGACTGTTTGTTTTTTGGCTTCCGTGAAACGTATTTATAGTCAATATTTAACTCTTCAAAAACAAAAGCAATTGCCTTTGATGCGCCACCTGTGCCGAGAATTAATGCTTTTTTGTGATGATTTTTTAAATGTGGTTTGAGCGATTTTTTAAAACCATAACAATCCGTATTATATCCTTTTAAAGAACCGTCTTCCATAACTTTAATCGTATTGACAGCACCTATTTTTTTTGCTTTTTTGTGTAAATGGTCTAAGTGAGGAATCACCGCTTCTTTGTACGGAATGGTTACGTTTATTCCTTTTACGTTGGGGTTTTCTTGTATAATTTTAGGAAAATCTTCTATTGTTGGAATGTCAAAATTGGTGTAAAAATGATCGTTGAGTTGAAGGTTCTTGAATTTTCTGGAAAAATAACCTCTCGAAAACGAGTAGGCAATGTGCTTTCCGAGCAATCCAAAGAGTGATTTATATCTTTTTAGTTCGTTTTCCATACCAATCTAAAGCTAAAACTATAGTTATTCCAAATACAACAAAAAATAGAGCAATCCACGTTTCGCTTGAAGCAACATCAGGCATAAAACGTTTGTAGTTTTCAATCACTTCTCGTCCGTTTGAATCTAGCAGTGTAGCGCCAAGTTCATCTGTTTTGTAAATTTCTTCTTTCCAAGGCCAAACAACTCCAAGTGAACCTGAAATAAAGCCAATAATGACAGCCGTAGTTACGTGTTTGAAATGTTTTAATACATAATTTAATACATGTGATAATGTGACCAAACCTACCGCAGAACCTATGGTAAAAACGCCCAACACTTTGAGTTCGCGAATGCGTTCCGGATTTCGAATAAAGTCAAAACTTCCTTGCAACATTTCTGCAATAGTATCATACAATGCGTTTACAGAATCCACCAATAATAGGACATAATTGCCTAATAAGATGAGGATAAATGATCCTGAAAGTCCTGGTAAGGTCATTCCGGAAACACTAATAATTCCGCAAATAAAGACGAAACCTAAGTGATCATTTTCTCTAGCAGGATTCATCAAACTGATAGCTACGCCAATTGCTGCGCCTACTAACAAACCAATAATTGTCCGACGATTCCAGTGTTTAAAATCTTTTCCGATGTAGTAAATAGAACCGAGAATCATCCCAAAAAAGGCAGACCAAACATAGAGTTTGTAATGCTGAATGAAATAATCTAATATTTTGGAAACGCTAAAATAGCTGATCAACATTCCAAGGATAAGTAATCCTAAAAACCGCCCGTTAATGTAGCGTGCAAAACTTTTAAATCGTCCACTAAAGAGAAATTTGAATGCTTTGCCATTAATCCGCTGTAGCGAAAAAATAAATTCTTCGTAAAAACCTGCCACAAATGCCACTACGCCACCTGAAACTCCTGGAACTTTATTTGCCGCGCCCATTGCCAATCCTTTGACAACTAGTAAGATTTTATCTTTGAGCGTTCGAGTATTTTCCATGTAGTTTTTAGTGGTTTTAAGCGTGTGTTGTGTCTTTTTTTGTTGCGAGTTTTTCCATGATGAAGATCGTTAAAAATCCAAAAACCATCAATCCGATAGCGAATAAAAGTTTGGATTCTCCTTGACCGATATCTTCAAAAGTGGTTGGTAAGATGCTTTTTCCATACACATTTACTTCTGCTCCGTGCGAGTCAATACGTGTACCATCAATCACTTTCCAAGGCCAAATTTTGTTTAATGAACCTAAAATAAAGCCCGTTAAAATGGCAAAGGTGATATTTTTATAGTTGCTAAATAACCATTTTAAGAGTTTTGAAAATAGGAGCAAACCAATGATCGCGCCTGCGCCAAAAATAGCAATGAGTTTGAGGTCTCTATTATTAATTGCGGTCAAAACAGGTTCATACGCACCTAAAAGCACCAAGATAAACGCACCAGAAATTCCCGGGAGAATCATGGCGCAAATTGCCAAAGCTCCAGCCACAAAGAGAAACCAATTGGCATCTACACTTTCTGTTCCGCGCGGTAAAGTGGTAATGTAATAGGCGAGTGCTGCTGCCAAAGCAAAACCAAGAATTGTTTTCCAATCCCACTGTTTAATTTCTTTTCCGATGAATAAAATACTCGCTACGACCAACCCAAAGAAAAACGACCATAATAAAATAGGTTCGCTGTTAAGCAAGGATTTGATGAGTTTTGCTAAGGATAAAATGCTGATTGCAATTCCGAAAAGTAAGGCTACTAAGAAATTCCCGTTGAGTTGTTTCCATGCTGCTTTGATGCCTTCTTTGCGAAGTGTTTTGAGCAGTCCGAAATTGATATTGTTGATGGACGTGATGAGTTCTTCGTAAATTCCTGAGATAAAAGCAATAGTACCACCAGATACACCAGGCACTACATCTGCTGCGCCCATGGCTAATCCTTTTAAAGTAATGATCAAGTAATCGAATAGATTTCTATTCATGTGTAGCTAGATTATACGTTTTTTTTGTTACTGAGTTCATCTTTTTTCAAAACGAACGCTACACGCAAAAGTATGGAATTATGTGTATGGATTTTTAAATTCTGAAATAATATTTTTTACAGACAAACGCATCACCACATTTGGAAATAATTTTTGAAATAGTAAGTGCTCTTTAAAGTTGTTGCGCAAGGCATTTTTTAGGTGAAATGTTCCTTTGTTTTGTTCACTCAAAATAAAATAAACACCTGCCAAACGGTATTCTATTTTTGAGTTGTCTGGATAAAATTCTAACGCTTGCAATAATACGTGCACACTATTGTCATATTCTCCCAAAAGTTTTAAAATATCTGCCCAAGCAATCCAAGTTGCGAGTTCGTAGTTGCCAAGTTCTACCGTTTTTTGGTAGGCAATATCAGCTTCTTCATACAATTGTAAGGCACGATGGATTTCCGCACTGCGTTTCCAATACGCTACATTTTCAGTATCAATATTGATGGCTTTATTGATGTAGTATAGTGCTTTTTGAAAGTTTTCTTGTCCAATATAATAATCCGTAATGGCAATCCAACCTTTGTCTAATAACGGATCTTCATGTACTGTTTTATAGAAACATTTTACAGCTAAGTCGCTATTGCCCAGTTTTTCATGACATTTTCCCATGCGCAAATACGCAAACGACGTTGGATCGTCCAATTTTAAAGTAAATTCATAATTATGAATCGCTTCGTTGTATTGGCCTAATTTTTCTAAGACTTTCCCTTTTTCTAAATACGCACCAATAAAATGATCGTCTGCAATAATGGCAAAGTCAAAAGCCGCCAATGCTTCTGGATACATTTTTTTGGTGTAATACTGTTTTCCTAATTGATGCCAAGCAACTTCTGAGTACGGATTTTTGTCAATATATTCGTTTAAATAGCTGATGGCGCCATCAATATCTTCCAAAAATTCAAAACAATAAATGATATTATATAAGGAAGAATAATCGTCAATATCTTGCTCAACACATTTGATGAAGTAGCGTTTTGCTTCTTTAAAATCGTCAATAAATAGGTATTCCATTCCGATTAAAGAGTGCACATCGGCAATATCATCACTATATTCTAACGCCATTTTTAGGAGTTCAATAGCTTTGTAATGCTCGTCTCTTTTGGAATAGATATTTGCTTTTTGAATGTAAATTTCTGCATTCGAAGGTTCTAAAGTGTACAACGCATCCAACAACTTTTCAGCATCGTCTAGTTTATTTTCAAACACCATCAGTTCAATTTCCATCAGTTTTAAATTGACAGAACTTGGATGTTGTTCTAATCCGAATTTAATGGCTTTTTTTGCCAAAGCCACTTTTCCGGCATCTAAATAATGGTGAGTGATTTCTTCGAATTCAGCAGAGTCAAAAAAGAAGACATTGTTTGTTTTCAACATCGATTCGAACTTCGAAAGTGCAAAATTATGGTCTTCATTAGAGCTAAACAGCATAGGCAATGTTGCTTTTAGTTTTCTGTTACTTTAAATGTAGTTGATGTTCGTATTGAATTGAGGACGTATGTCCAATTGTTTTCAACAAAGTAATCAACAACTACAATTTGATCTTTGTTCTACAATGGTTTGATTGTGAGTTGGTTGTTTTGGTTGTGTAGATTTTATAGGTATTAATAACGTGAACGTTTGGTGTTTTAGTCTGTTATTTTTCGTAAAACTTTCATAATTATGTCGCATCCTTCGCGTATTTCCGCTTCCGAAATGGTTAATGGCGGCGTTATTCGGACCGCTTTTGGTTCAAAAAGTAGCCAAAATAAGATCAAACCTTCTTCTAAAGATGCTAAAACGACACGATTTGCGATGTCACCATTTTTCATAATGAGTGATAACATGAGTCCTTTTCCACGAATTTCTTCTATATATTCATGTTGCAATAATTCTCTAATTAAAGCTTCTTTCACTAAAGTCTGCGCCATCAAATCACTTTCTGTGATTTCTTGCAAGGTTGCCAAACACGCAGCAGCAATAACTGGATGTCCGCCAAAGGTTGTAATATGTCCTAATTTCGGCTGATCGTACAAGCAATCCATTACTGCTGCGGAAGCGGTAAAAGCGCCAACTGGCATGCCGCCGCCCATTCCTTTTCCCATCACAATAATATCTGGGACAACATCATAATTTTGGAATCCGAACAAGGTTCCTGTACGCCCAAATCCTGGTTGAATTTCGTCTAAAATCAATAATGCACCAACTTCCTCACAACGTTTTTTAACTTTCGTTAGATAGTTGTTTTTTGGTGTGATAAATCCTGCGCCACCTTGAATTGTTTCTAAAATAACGCCCGCAGTTTTAGTAGTAATTTTTTCTAAATCGGCTTCGCTATTGAATTCAATAAAATGTACATCGGGCAACAAAGGTCTGAAAGCACTTTTGCGTTCTTCAAATCCCATAATGCTCATCGCACCTTGTGTATTCCCGTGATACGCGTGTTTTGCGGCAATCAATTCGGAACGTCCTGTAAAACGTTTTGCCAACTTCATTGCGCCCTCAATCGCTTCGGTTCCAGAGTTTGTTAAATAAGTCTTTTCTAACGGATTTGGTAGATGTGAAGCCAATAATTTTGTCAATGCTACGGCAGATTTCTGCACATATTCTCCATACACCATTACGTGCAAGTATTGATCTAACTGCTCTTTAATTGCATTAACAACTCTTGGATGTTTATGACCTAAACTGCATGCAGAAACACCAGCAACAAAGTCTAAATAGGCTTTTTGATTCGTATCATAAATATAACTTCCGTCTGCATGCGATATTTCCATCGCTAGCGGATGTGGTGTCGTTTGTGCTTGGTATGTGAAAAAATCTTCTTTCATCAATAATAATCTCCTTCAAAATCTAAATGCAAAGATACGAAGTTAATTGGTGATTGTAATAGATTTTAAATGTGTGTTTCTGTGTTTGCAGTTGTTGGAGATTGAAAGATTTAATGATTAAAAACCCATTATTCCTCTTTTGAAGCTTTCTTTTTAGTAGCTTTTGGTTGTGCCACCACTTTTTTCTTCTTTTCTATCTCTTTTTTCTTCGCCTCTTTATCTGGCGGAAGTGCTTTTAATATTGCTTTTGAAGCCTTGTCTTGCGGATCTTGTTCTTCTTCTTGCAATGGATCTATCGGGTTGTTAACACCGCGAATTACAGGTAAGACTATATTGTTGTCATCTTCATCAAAAATATCATCTTTTGTATACATTCGTTCGTCGCCACGCCAAATAAAACCACGGAGTTTACGCGCATTTTTGGGTAAATCTTTATCAGGATAAATAACGCCATCAGGACGTGTAAAAAAGGTAATATCTTCTATTTGATTGTTGTTGAGCGTCAAATTGATCGCGCTGCAAATAGTTTTGTTAATTCCGATAAATTCGCCACTGTCGTTGTACATAAAGTAGACAACTTCGGTGTTTTTAATCACATCGACTTCATACAATTTATTATCTCGAAATTTTCCATATAAATTTTGACCTTTCACTTGATTGTAGCCGTCATCACTCAACGTATCTTTTTGCACAATAAAAGCATTGTTGATCACTTTTAAAGAATCTAACTTTTCAGTTTTCACGTTTGAAATCAAGAAAATAGTATCACCTGTCATTTGACTATCGCCGTTCCACATCACTGGACGTCGCAACATTTTGGTAATTCCTGATTTGTTATCGGCAAACAAAGAATCGCACTTTCCGCTCATATCTGTTTTGAAAAACTTTACATTTTTATAAGCTCTAATGATGCGATCATCCGCAGGTCCCGTAACCACCAAACGATCTCCATGAATGTACATAGAATCAGTTTCTACCAACGTAATTGCCACAGCGCGTTTGGTAATAAATGCAGAATCTTTTGCTTTGTACACCTCGCCATAATGACCTTTTAAGATCATTTTATTAATAGTGTCTGTAATTTTTATATTGTTAGTCGCTGAAGCAAAACTGGTGCTTTTTTCAAAATACAAACTATCGCCATTGATGATACGGTTGTCATAATCAATGCGTGATTCTTTGACAAAATATCCTTTTTCTGTAACGGTATTGTAAAATCCGCGTTTGCAAAATATGGTGTATTCTTTCCCCTTGATAGTGGACGGACCATACATGTACGCGTGTTTGGAATCGGTATAATAATCTAGCTGTGCTGAATTTACAGTATATTCAGGATTATCAATTTGTACATCTTTTAAGAACTGATATTTATTTTTTTGCATAAAATAACGTCCTTCAATACTCGTAAGCGTAGATGCGCTATCTTTTACAATTCCTTTGGTGTTGAAATAGGCTTCTTGCGCGTTTCTGTCAAAATACAAAGTATCTGTTTGCAAGGTCATATCAGGATTCTGCAAGCGTACATTTTTTTTCGAAACGGCTAATTTTTCATCGCCATCGTATTCAATGTATTCGCTCGACATTTCTAAGGAATCTCCTTGTTGAATAAACACATTTCCGTAAGCTTTTACCCAATTTCGATCTTGAAACAACACAGCTCTATCGCACCACATATCCATACCTTCATGCTCAAAACGCACTTGTCCTTTGTCAGTTTTGGAAAATATTTTAGCACCTGGAAATTTTTCTTCATTCACGTTCAAGTTTCCACCATATACAATTTTAATAATGGTTTTTTCGCCAGGATTTTTCTGGTTTTGCGAAAACGCGATTTGTGCTAAAAAAAGTAAGACGAATAATTTCTTCATAAAGTCATTACAAAGTTGTAAATACCAATCAATTCATGATACATACAACTGTTAAAAATTCGCTCAAAAATAAACTTTTTTATGAGCAAACGTTGAAAATTATGAATTTTTAACGTCAAACCTGATAGATTTAGTGATAGTGACGACTTCCCTTAAAATCGAATAAAATCCTCACAATTTAATGTTAAAATTCAATACGTTTTATATGAAGCTGCACTAATATCTTATATATTTAACTGAATTAAATTATCAAAACCTTTAATTATGAAAAAAGTTATTTACTTATTAGGAAGTGTCTTCCTATTGAGTATGAGTGGTTTGCAAGGTGTGGCAGCACAATCGCAGCAAAGCGCTTCCAACACCTTAGAACTAGAAAAAACATTCAACAACATTCCAACGAATCCGAATGTGAAGATTGGAAAGTTGTCTAACGGGCTTACCTATTATATTCAAAATAATGGAAAACCTGAAAATAAAGTCGAACTGCGCTTGGTAGTCAATGCAGGTTCTATTTTAGAAAGTGAAGACCAATTAGGATTGGCGCATTTCATGGAACACATGAACTTCAACGGAACTAAAAACTTTAAAAAGAACGAACTGGTAGATTATCTACAAAGTATTGGTGTCAAATTTGGCGCACACTTAAATGCGTACACCAGTTTCGATGAAACCGTTTATATTTTACCAATTCCGAGCGATGATCCAGAAAAGCTAGAAAAAGGCTTTCAAATTATAGAAGATTGGGCGCATAATGCGTTGCTAACCGATGAAGAAATTGACAATGAAAGAGGCGTCGTTTTAGAAGAATATCGCTTAGGAAAAGGCGCAGACGAACGCATGTTGCAAAAGTATTTGCCAAAAATCATGTACGGTTCAAAATATGCAACCCGTTTACCAATTGGTAAAAAAGAAATTTTAGAAACGTTTAAATACGAGAGTTTACGCCGTTTTTACAAAGATTGGTATCGCCCAGATTTAATGGCAGTGGTTGCTGTTGGAGATGTGGATGTAAAAGTATTAGAAGAAAAAATAAAATCGCACTTTGGAAAAATTCCAGCGTCAGTAAATCCAAAGCCACGCATGACGCATGATGTAAAAAATCATGAAGAAACGTTAATTGCTATTGAAACGGACAAAGAAGCTTCTTTTGCAAGAGTGCAAGTGTTGTTTAAAGACTTGGGCGTTCCAGAAAAAGTGAAAACAGAGCAAGATTACCGCAAGCAAATGATCAAAAACCTATTCTCACAAATGATCAACAATCGTTTGAGTGAATTGACAGAATCTGAAAATCCTCCATTTGTATTCGGATCTAGCTATCATGGCGGCACGTGGGCGCGAACTAAAGCCGCGTATCAATCTACAGCAATGTCTGCACCAGATGGACAATTGACTGCGTTAGAAGCTTTATTAGAAGAAAACGAACGCGTTCGTAAATACGGTTTTGGTCAAGGCGAATTTGAAAGAGCTAAGAAAACCGTTTTAGCAGGATTGGAAAAAGCGTATAAAGACAGAAATAAAATGGAATCTTCGCGTATTGTGGGAAGATATGTGAGAAACTTTCTAGAAGGATCGCCAATTCCTGGTATGGAATGGACCTATCAATTCTTCAACGAGCAATTGCCAATGATCAAATTGGAAGAAATTAACACGTTGATCAATCAATACATACGAGATACCAATACTGTAATTGTATTGACAGGTCCTGAAAAAGAAGACACGCCAAAAATAACAGAAGCACAAGTGTTGGAAGTGTTGAAAAAGGTGAAAACCAAAGACGTGCAACCATATGAAGACAAAGCTGTTGGAAATAGTTTAATTTCTGACTTGCCAGATCCAGGAAAAGTGATCAATAAAAGTGTAAACCCAGCAATTGGTGTAACCACAATGACGTTAAGCAATGGCGCTAGAGTAGTGTATAAGAAGACCGATTTTAAAAATGATGAAATAATATTTTCAGCCTACAGTTTAGGTGGAACTTCGTTATATAGTGATGAAGAATACAAAACGATCGGTTTTGCAAATGGCGGATTGGGAGAAGCTGGTGTCAATGGTTTTTCGAAAGTAGATTTACGAAAAATGATGTCTGGGAAAATAGCGCGTGTTTCACCATATATTGGTTCGTACAGAGAAGGATTTAGAGGAAGTGCAACGCCAAAAGATTTGGAAGAATTATTTCAAATGACACATTTGTACTTCACAAAATTAAACAAAGACAAAAAAGCGTACGGCACGTTCATTAAAAAGCAAAAAGGGTTTTTAACCAACATGATGAAAAGTCCACAATTCTACTTTCAGTTCGAAATGGGGAAATTCATGAACGAGAAAAATCCAAGATATCAAGGATTTCCAACGCCTGAAATGATGGACGCGAGCGATTACGATTTGGCGTATGAAAAATACCAAGAACGTTTTGCAGATGCAGGAGACTTCAATTTTTATTTTGTGGGGAATATTGACGAGCAAAAATTACATGAATATGCAGAAAAGTATTTGGCAAGCTTGCCGGGAAAAAACTCCAACGAGCAACCAAACTACTCGTCATTTAGACCGTTGACAGGAAAACATACAAAAATTATTGAAAAAGGAACTGATCCGAAAAGCTCAGTACAAATCATTTTCAATGGAGAAGCTGATTACAATGGCAAAGATGCTAGAGCGATGCAATTTTTAGGTGAAATTTTAAGCATAAAACTCATTGAAAAACTTCGTGAAGAAGAAGGTGGCGTGTATGGAGCTAGTGCGCGCGGAAGCATGCGTTCGCATCCGTATGGTTGGTTTAACATGCGAATTTCATTTCCTTGTGGTCCAGAAAATGTAGATAAATTAAAAACAGCAGCTTTGGGCGAATTGAAAGCCATCATTGACGATGGTCCTACAGAAAAAGACTTAAACAAAGTAAAAGAAGCAGCATTGTTGGAAAACAAAGAAAACGTAAAAAAGAATCGTTTTTGGCTAAACTATTTAGATTCGACAGATTACATCAAAAGAGATCCAAACAGAATCTTGAAATTTGAGAAATCTGTAAATGAAATCACGGTGCAAGATGTTCAAAACATTGCCAAGAAATACTTAGCAGGCGATTATATTGTGGGAATCCATAATCCTGAAAAATAATCAAATACAATCACACAGAAACCGCTTTGATTTTTCTTAGCGGTTTTTTTATGTTTAATCGTAACTGAGATTTAACGAAACATTATCATGTTTGTTAATAATTTTCATTTCATTAACTCAATAATAATTGTATTTTTATCGCTTAAAATCCTCAAACTAATCATGGGCAAAATAATTGCTATCGCAAATCAAAAAGGAGGTGTCGGAAAGACAACAACTTCTGTAAATCTAGCAGCATCATTAGGTGTACTTGAAAAGAAAGTATTGCTTATAGATGCTGATCCTCAAGCCAATGCCACCTCTGGATTAGGCATTGATGTGGATAGTATTCAAATAGGAACCTACCAACTTCTGGCACATACAAACTCTGCAGAAGAAGCTATCAT
>CAZHSA010000046.1:0-17455 GCA_964535135.1 uncultured Kordia sp. | reverse complement strand
TTCAGCTGCATCTGTAAACCATTCGTGTGGCTCATCGCCTGGTCCCGAAGGATCAGCTCCACAATTGTAAGTTGCTGGAGGTTTTCCTCCAAATACATGTAATTTTGCTACTGATTTTTTGTTTAATCGTAATGCATTCAAATTTCTCTTTTTCATATTACAAAATTTAAGTTAATACTATATTATGTTTTTAACTTCTGTAAATTTACGACACGACTGTTAGGATATTTTCAGCTTTAAATAAATTTTAACTATAAGATTTTCAAATACTTACCATTAACTTTATTTATACATGAGAGATATAATCTAAAAATAGTCTGTTGTATTATCTTATATCTTATCGCTTTCGCGAGAACATTCAAAGCACATGTTTCTTCACCAACTACACTTTTACCAAATTGGCAAAAGTGACCAACAGCACTTCATATTTCATGATAAACACATAAAACATGCTACAATCTAATCGCAATTATCAAGTAGAACTACCTGTTTTTTAAAATTAGAAATATGTACGTGCTAAAATACAGGCTAATTGTTTCATATTTATAGAGTTACATTTTCAACAATAATACAACAACGAACTTAAACCAATCATTACATGAAACTAGCAAAAAATGATGCGCATATGCCCGTAACCAATCGTATGGGAAATTGGCTGCCTACCAAACAAGATGCCGCAGCTTGGCTTGAAAAAACCAAGAAAGAAGCCAAAAAGAAAAAGCGAAAACTAGATCCTACGATCAAGAGTTTTAAAAAGTTGATCGAAACCGATCCGATCATCAATATGTACTTTACACAAATGTTTCAGCAGCAACCAACATTTGCGCCGCCGGCAGGAAGTGGCGATGTAAAGATTAAGAATTACCAAGAAATGCTGCTCATCATGAATCATGTGCTAAAGACAGCTCCAGAATACAATACCACAGGAATGGTCGGTTTTCCTATCAACGCCATTCTCGATTTTCCAATGATCACGCCAGCAGGTTTGGCTGCCTTTGCCGATGCAAAAGTGAATAAGGCGTTGATGAGAATCTTAAAAAAGTGGCAAAAATATTTAGACACTCCAGATTCATTATATGTATTAAATACGTCTCCAACTGGTTGGATGAGCAAAAGTGCCTACAAAGCATTGAGCATGCAAGATTTTATTCACGATCCTGAGAAACCATTTTGGGGATTCAAATCGTGGAATGATTTCTTTATTCGTCAATTCAAAAAAGGAAAAAGACCTATTGCATCACCAAAAGATAAAAAAGTGATTGTAAGTGCTTGTGAAGCCGCTCCATTGCGCATTAGCGATAATGTACAACGCACCAGTGAGTTTTGGATTAAAGGACAACCGTATTCATTAGAACACATGCTCGACGGACATAACGTAGACTATTACGAAGGTGGAACGGTGTATCAAGCGTATTTAAGTGCAGAAAATTATCACCGTTGGCATGCGCCGATTGACGGAAAGATTGTGGAAATACGTCATGTAAAAGGAACGTATTACTCAGAAGCAGCTTCCGAAGGTTTTGATCCTGCTGGACCCAACAATTCGCAAGCATATTTGGCACAAGTTGCCGCAAGAGCGTTAATTTTTATTGACAGCGGCGATAAAAAACTCGGAACGGTTTGCGTCATGCCTATCGGAATGGCAGAAGTATCTTCTTGTTTAGTCTCTGTAAAAGTAGGTGACAAAGTGAAAAAAGGAGAACAAATCGGTTATTTCCAATTTGGAGGTTCTACACATTGTGTACTATTCCAAAAAGGAGCGATTGCCAATTTTACATTGCCAGCCATTCCACAAGGAGAACAAGGTGCTGACTCGAAAATTGTCCCAATAAATTCTGCTATCGCGATAGCAAATTAAACCCAAAATAACGAACCATTAAATAACCCGAATAATGAAAAGAATAATTATAATAGTCCTACTATTGGCTGTTTTTGGTGTGCTTTTGATGAACATGTCAAGTTCGCAAACCAGCAATAGTAGTTTTGTGTTTGATACACCAGCGTATCAAGGCAATAAAGATTTTAAAGATCCCGATAAAAGAGCTGCTTTTGCAGATGCTTGGGACAAATATGTAAACCGATATACCGTTAATGCAGCTACGTATAATTTAAGTGGTGGCTACGAGTATACAGTTCCAGGGAAAACCTATGTAAACCCAAAAGAATTTCCTGATTTCTTTGAAGCAGCAGCACAAATTCCTGTGCGTTGGGAAGCCTTTCCTGGACGTGTTTTGTACTATTTAAAACAGAAATTTATAGATACGTACGGATTTGTAAAAGGAACAGATAGAATGTACGAGATGACCGATATTGGGCCTGTAGCGTATCAAGCAAAATATAAAGATAGTATTGTATACATTCCTAAAAATCCTTGCAATCCAAATCCTAAAGAACTAAAGTTATTAGATCCGCTGGGTCCAAGAGGTTGGCTTGATGAATATTGTGAAATGGGCATTATGCGAAATGCTGATAAAAAAATAACAAGGCTGCATTTTACCTGCGAAAATCCAGAGTATTATTGGACGATGTGGAAAGTAGATCCAAACAAAGTATTGGACATTTATCAAACCACATTAAACAATACGAATATTCAATTAGAAGATTTATACCTAACTGATGCTGAAGGAAATGCTGTCATTGACAGAACCACACAATTGCCTGCGTATAATCCTATCAACAAATGGAATAGCGGCACTGAAATGACCGAAACAAAAGGTGGCGCTATGCACTTAACGAGTCCGCCAAATGAATTGCAAGCCGAGATTGTGTTGGCTGGTGGCGGCGCTGTATTGCGCAGCTACAATGTAGAAGAAAACGCAGATGCAAATACCTTAATTTGTTGTAGCAAATACGGAAGACGTTTTCGCCATAGCGATCCGCATATTGGACAAAATGTGTATCAAGCTGTGCAAGAAGGATTGGAAGTAACACTGCTAAATCCGGTTGGATTGTATTTGCAAGAACCTTTATACCAGTATTTCGAATTGCCTGCAAACGCACCGAAAGATGCTAAAATACAGGATTGTTTCAAATTTGTACGCGGCGAAGTGCATAACAAACCAGACCAATTGGCATATCCAAACAACATGATTTTACACATGATTATGGAAATTCCTGAAAGTTGGGATCAAAGCATTACACTGGAAGATTTTAAAGTGTTTGGTACTAAGATCACCTACGGTTCACAAGTGATGGAAACCATCAAAGTGCAATTGGCAGCCGCAGGAAAACCAGCTTCTACCGCAACTAAAGCGAGAGAACTTGATTGTACTGCAGATAATGGCATTGTAGGTGTTGATTATTTTGTGGATGCTAATATTTTACAAACGAGTATTAGTCCGTACAATAAATTGAATGTCTATGCAAATGTAACGAGTAATATTACACAAGTAGCACAAGGAAGTACTGTAGACAATCTTGCGGTAGTGATTAGCAATGTAGTAGATAAATATGGCAATGGAATTCCTCCAAGTACATTTCAACCTAAAAACTTCAATATTAGTTTCCCAGACACCAATATAGAAGTAACATCGAGCTATGCTGGAAACGATCCTGCATACGCTACGTTGACCAACAACGAAGAATATACATTTACTATTAGCGTAAAAGTCCCTGCGGATTTGCCAGTTGGACAATACAGCATTCTCGTCACAAATAATAATTTCGGACTAGCGGTTCCGCACATGCTTGAAGTAGTTGCAGCCGATGCGTTAGCTAAGTAATAACCATTTAAAATTATACAATGAAAACAAAAATTATCAGTTTCGTAACAGTTGTAGCAATCCTTATGGTTATTAGCTGCAATAATAATAAAAAAACAACATACGCAGACATGTCTGCCGCAAATGCCTGTGGTGTTGGTTGTGACACCTTGGTATTTTTACCAAACAATCCTATTGATGTTAAAATCTTAAATCAGCAATGTGCAAATACCTTTGCTTGGCAATCGTTTATTGCGTTGACATGGCCGTCGAGTCCTGTAGAAGCAGGACAACCAGATCGTTCAAAAACTGTAAAAGATTGGGGAAAACCTGGCGATTTAACGCCAATGGCTTTGGGAACTTATAAAAGTGTCGAAAACATCTTTACGAAGCACAAACCGACACGCTGGGGAAGTAATTTAGATCAAATTATGAATACCGATCCTAACGATAATATTTCGCATAGAGAAGTTGCCGATTTTAGCAAGTTTGATGACGATAAGGAAGTGGTAAACGAGTTGTTTCAAGCTTCTGGAGGAACTTCTTGGCTAACTGATCAGAATGGAAAGCTGATTTGGTACGAGATCAAAGTGAATCATACCGAGTTTGATTATATTTCAACAAACGAATTGTACAATCCTGTCAAACAAAATACGATGGCAGAAAATGGTGGAATTTGGTTGCCAAATGGTTCTATTGAGGTAAAAGCCGCTTGGCGCGAAATTGCAGATGCAGATTACGATCGACTTAAAAATCGCTATAAGATTATTACCGCTTGGGTTCCGCAGAAAGTTGAAGTGAAAAGCAGAACGGATGTGACACTTGCTGATTATAAAGAAACAAAACTAGGCTTGGTAGGATTGCACATTATTCAAAAAACGCCAACTATGCCACAGTTTCATTGGGCAACTTTTGAACATGCTGATTTAGCTCCTGAAAAACAAATTAAAGAGTCAGAAATTGATTGGTTGCTGTACAATCCGGAGAAGTATACTGAAACGCCGAATCAGACACCAACTGTTGGAAAAGATCCAATTGATCAACCTGTGCAAGTGATTAAAGAACATGAAGCCACCGTTGGTTTAGATGCCAGAGTGTTGAACAAATTTGTACACGAGCGCATTGCCGAATTGACTCCAGAAAGTGTTTTTAAGTATTATCATTTAGTAGACAGTCAATGGCCTTCAAGTGCCGTTTCTGACGATGATAATGTAACATTTACACCGTTAAAAGATGGTGGAAAAACACCGATGATTATGACCAATGTGACTATGGAAACGTATGTGCAAAAGATTTCTTGCTTGGATTGTCATGTGGGCGCAGGAATTAATCATACCAAAGATGGACAAGAATATGCTTCTGATTATAGTTTTATTTTCGGAATGGCGCAAACACAAGATTCCACTGCTGTAATGGCTGGTAAGAAGAAAATGAAAGCTATGAAATAAGAGGATGTTATTTATAGAATACATCAAAACGCACTATATATTATCTATCAACTACAACAACTAGTTATCGAATGATAATTATACAAAAAGGTCGCTCCGATGAGCGACCTTTTTTAAACACTTTGTTCTTAATTTTTAAAGTTGTAATAACACACTAGCTATGAACAAGTTTAGTCAAATAATAATATAGCTGATTCATTAATCAGAAAAAAGTGTTAGTCTATTAAGAGTCTTTTAGTAGCTGTTCCTTGATTTGAAACAATTTTTACTAAGTATAAAGCGCGTGTCAATTCAGCCACATCAAAAGAATGTCCTGCATTGAAACCGCCTGTAAATGTCTTGATTTGCTTTCCTGTAATGTCAAAAATCTGAACTTCTTCTACATTTTTGTCTAGTTTGAAACTATCTGAAGCTGGATTTGGATATAATGAAAGTGTATTTGCTGCCGTTTGGAATTCTTCTGTACTCAACACTGATTGTCGGTTTCCGAAGATTCTAAATTGTCCCGCAGGAATCGAAATTGCATCTGCCGTATTGGTTACATTGATGCTTGTGTTTCCTGTTTCGTCCATTAAATCGTACCAAGTTCCTGTGTATGGGAAATCGGGAACAATGGTTAAGTTGGCCACAGAGAAGTTACACAAAATCACTACATTTTTTAATTCTGTAGCTGGAATGGCATCATCCCAAATATAAATACGCTGTCTGATGTCATTAATATACGGACTGATGGAATAGTTTCCTTCAAATACAGGCTCGTCAATTTTTAGTTGAATCAATCGTGCCCAATCGTCATATATTTTTGCTCTGTTTGGATCACTCAACCAGTTATCTGTCCATTGCGGTTGTGGTTTTGTATCTAGTTTACAATCGCCTGGTGTTGGATCGGCTGGTGTATTTACACTTCCGTTAGAACAGGTAAAGATGGAATTTTCCATTCCCAAAGCACCAAAGTGCCAAATCATCTTTGGCCCAGGAATCGTTAAAGAAGCTGCTCCTAGTGCAGACATTCTTGATAACGATATATTTAAGTCTTGTACATTGTGCGAAGCTATTGCAGAATTTCCAAATTGCAAGTTTCTGTACATAATGCGTTCTTCATCATGACTTTCGGCATACCCAACCAAACGTTTTCCGTTGAAACCTCTACTTGTGTGTCCCATTCTGGAAATATCTGCATTGGAAGCAAATCCCATCGTCAATTGATTGTATTGATCGGTCATTTTTCCCCACATCATAATTCCTTTTCCTTCACCTAAACGATAATCTGCCCATTCTTTTTCTTCGTTGTCTTGACCTAAGTGCTCAAAAATCACATAATGTGTATCGTCTAAACTCCAAGAATAATCAGCATATTGTTTTAAGATAGCTACACGGTCATTTCTGTATCCGTTGGTACAACCTTCGTCACTAGCCACACATTCTTGCGTAAATCCTTTAGTTAAATCCCAACGGAAACCATCAATTTTGTATTCTTCAATCCAATGTTTTACTACACGTTCTGTGTAATATTGTGTTCTTGGTTGTTGGTGATTAAAGTCAGAACCAACACTGTAACTGTGCGTTGCAATTTGGTTAAAGTATGGGTTTTCTGAGCTTGGCTCTCCCCAACCGTCGTTGTCAGGATCGTTCATCCACATACGTACCATTGGATTTCTTCCAAAGGCATGATTTAATGCAATATCTAAGATAACTGCGATTCCATTTTGATGACATAGATCAACAAATTCTTTGAATTTATCCGCAGTTCCGTAGTATTTATCTAATGCCAAGTGGAATGATGTATTGTATCCCCAGCTTTCGTTGCCTTCAAATTCCATGATAGGCATTAACTGAATGGCATTTACATTTAAGTCTTTAAAATAATCAATACGATCAATTAAGTTTTGATAGTTTTTATCAGCATCAAAATCACGAATTAATACTTCATAAATAATTAAGTCTTCTTTTTTAGGCTTTACAAAGTTTTGTACTTGCCAGTTGTATGGTGCTTGACCTGTTTGTAATACGGTAACTTCACGTTCTTGTCCTGCAGGATACGCAGGCAAGTTTGGATAGGTTGTTGCCGGAATGAAAGGATCATCAAACGGTGATAATACCAATGTAGAATATGGATCTGCCGCTTTTACTAATGATGGAGAGTTTGCAATTGGCGTTTCGTCTACAACCCAATATTGGTACATGTAGTTTTGTCCTGGCGTTAATCCTGTGAGTTCTATCCAGAATTTTCCAGAAGTTCCATCTTTTTTCATTGCATAACTTCCATCTGGTTGCCAGTTGTTGAAGCTTCCTGCAACATATACGAAGTCCTTGTTGGGAGCATCTAATACTAAGGTTGCTTTAGAGGTATCCGGATCATAATTGATTCCGTCTTCTAAACCTGCCGCCATGGATTCTGTAACAGTTCCAGGATTGATAACTACGCTAAAACTTCTTGTGATGGTTGTTCCACCTAAAGTAACATCTAACGCATAGTTTGTATTTTGTGTAATGTTGGTATCTGTATATGAATACGATGTTCCACTACCTGAATTGATCGTTGCTCCGTTTGCTTTTAATACATACGCGGCGCTTCCACCAGTGTTGTTTGCTGTAATTGTTAGGTTAGATCCAGAAGCTAAAATGGTGGTACTTCCGTTGTCAGGTGTTACCAATGTTGTTTGAAACGCTCCTACATCGAAGAAGAAGTCAGTACAACCGTTGTCTTTAAATTCTTGAGTTCCTGTTTCGTTTCTGAATACCATTCCCATTTTGGTGATGGTCGCTGCTTGAGTCGTTGTTAATCCGTAGTGCGTTTCTGGAACAATGGTAATTTGCCATAATCCGCCTCCCATGTCTGTCATTTCTCCAACGCCATCGTCTTGTCCCCAGTTTCCTGTAACATAGGTCCAAGGGTTGGCATCAGTTCCTACACCAGAGTGCATGTATACTTTGCCAGGATTGGTAATTCCGTCACAATCCGTTGCTGTACTGTTAATATCAACCGTAACTGTGATAGATTGGTTTACTTCAAAAGGAGATGGTGTAATGGTTACTTGACCAAACGCAATACTCGCAAAAAGCAAACATAATATGTGTAATCTTTTTTTCATCTGTGTCTTTTTTTGTCAGACAGAAGTTACCATGCGAATACAATTCGTCATGGTTATTTCATAGCTTTTGTTTGAACGTTGATTGATTAATACCAATTACTGTAAGATGCAATTTGTTTTCTACTCTACATGCTACAGTAGCATTGATATAAGATAAAAAAGGCTGTAACAGTTGAAGTTACAGCCTTTTGAAAGATCGTTAAATTAATTAAGTGTCAGTGTGTATGTGTATTCTCTTGGATTGCTCAAGTCTAATACCACTGTATAGTTTCCTGCTTCTGGTACTGCGATGTTATCTCCTCCAGGATTTAATCTTCCATCAGCTCCAGTATCACCATAGTTCCAGTCCCAACCATCATTTGCTCTAAACTTGATTTCATCTGCTGTTAAGTCAAGTGTAATTGAGAATGTTTGCGATGCAGCATCATAGGTCATATCGTTATCACTGTCCCAACCTGTTGGTGTTCCAGATCCAATTAATCCCCAGTTTGAGTACTGAGAAGCACTGTATGTTAAGTTTTCAGTATCTACTTGTAATAAGTAGTATCCTGGAGTTGTTGGTACATTTGATTCTCCTTCTTCAACTAAGATTCCTGAGAAACTTCCGTCATCTCCCCAATCTGTATTTCCCCAAGCGAAGTTTCCAGTATTATCTGGTGCAACAAATTTGAATTCATTTTCTAACCAAACATATCCTTCATAATCAGCAGCTCCAAATTCAGAAGATGCTAATCTTGGTGCTGTTGCTGGGTCCCATCCTTGGTGATCTCCTGGTACAGCGATCATTGGTAATGAAGTTGTGTAAGGCGTTACGTTTAACGTTAATGTTTCTGACATTTGTTGTTGCGCATCTTGCGTTCCAATAGAAGATATGATACGAATGTCTAAATCTCCTGCTACAAACGGACTCAATCCTGCAGCAATTGCTACATCATTTAATTGTAAGTTTGTCCATGAAATAAATCTTTCATTAGTAGATCCAGCGGCAATTGGTGCTGCGAATTCTGTTCCTCCAAGAGCAATTTCTATATCATACGTAATAGACGTTTGTGCATCATAATCTGCATCGTCCCATACTAATGTTGTTGCAACACCTTCTTCATTATTACCATCTAAGATTAATGCTGTTCCTGAAGTTGGCGTTCTTAATTCTGGTCCACCTTGTGGCGAAGCTATGATAAAGTTGTCATCATCACTACATGCGTTGAATCCAACAAAGGCAACTATTGCCAAAAAGCCTGTTGTTATTTTGTTTAATTTTTTCATTTTTATTTTTTTTAGTAACCTGGGTTTTGAGTTAAATTAGGGTTTGCGGTAATATCCGTAGCTGGAATTGGGAATAAATCTCTGAATGATTCAGTAGTTGTTCCACTTTCTACATTTCCTTTCCATGGCCATACACCTTGATCTGAGAATTGTCCGAAACGAATTAAATCCGTTCTTCTGTGTGCTTCCCAGTGTAATTCTCTTGAGCGTTCTGCCAATAAGAATTCGTCTGTAACATCAGCAAAACCTCCAATTGGATTTGCGTTTGAACGCTGTCTTACCATATTGATGTATTGTACTGCTAATCCTTGATCGCCTTGTCCACTTCTTTTTACTGCTTCAGCATACATTAAATATGCATCTGCCAAACGGAATAATGGGAAATCAGTATCAATGAAGTCTCCTCCAGCATCAGATCCTGGAATGCCATCACTTGTTACGTTTTTGAATTTTTCAACCGCATATCCATCGTTAAAGTTGAATACATCTGCAATTTCTAATTCTTGTCCGTCTGTAAAGAAGTTTGCTCTGGCATCTGTAGCTAATTCCGTTGCTGAGAATTTATTTACGAATGCTTTTGTAGTTCTGATTCCGCCCCAACCTCCGTTGATACCGAATGTTGCAGCGTTCATATTTCCTCCAACTGGTGCGTGTACTAAGAAAGTCATCGCTCCAAATCCTTGCGTATTTAATCCGTCAGAGTTGAACGTGAAAATAAATTCATTTTGTGCACCGTTAGTGTCATTGTCTGCTAAGAATAATTCGTCATAATCATCGTGTAACGTATATCCTGCTCCAATTACATTTTCCAAATATGGAATTGCTTGTGCACTTTGATCTGTTCCAGTGTATACTTCTGCATTAAGGTATACTTTTGCTAATAACATCCATACGGCTGCTTTGTCTGCTCTTCCATATACATTTTGGCGTGCATCTACCATAATTGGCTCAATTTCTGTTAATTCAGAAACTATAAAGTCAAATACTTCTTGACGCGATCCTTGTGCTGGTAAGAAAGCTCCAATAGGATCAGCTTCCGTTACAAAAGGAACATTTCCAAACATATCAATTGCATGCCAATAACTTAAGGCTCTTAAGAAACGTACCTCAGCTTTGTAAGCTGCTGGTAAGAATTCTGATTCTGGGATACTAGCCGTAGTTCTTAAGAATTCATTAGAGATTGAAATCTGGAAATAAATTCTGTTATACATTGCTGTAATAAATTCGTTCGCTGGCGTCCATACTTGCCAGTTAAGATCATGAATAGTACCATCATTCCAAGCAATTAAAGCTTCATCTGTAGTTAATTGTTGGTGTTTCCAGTATTGTCTCAAATAGTTTGAGAACCCTTCATCAATTCCTGTAATATCAGGATTACCAGCAGGACCTTGTTGTCCACTTACGACAAAACCAGCATAAATTCTTGCTAGCAATTGCTCGTAAGCCGTAGGGTCACCGAATACATTCGATCCAGTTTGTTCTATTACAGGCTCTAGGTCTAATTCGCTTTCACATGAAGTAAAACCGAAACTCGCTACAAGTAGTAATAGTACAATACCTATACGGTTTGATTGTTTTCTAATTGTTTTCATCATTGTGTGTATATAATTTGGTATTACTTTATTATAAGTTAAAATTAAGTCCCATCAAAATATTTCTTGATCTAGGGTAGAAATTGTTATCAATTCCTCCACTAATCTCAGGATCCAATCCGTCATAATCTGTAATAGTGAATAGATTTTGTCCTGATACATACACTCTCAATCGTGCTTTATTGAATAAATCATCAATAGTATATCCGAAAGAAATGTTATCTAATTTTATGAACGATGCATCTTGCACATAGTAATCAGAGAATAATTGTTGGTTTTGGAAACCTGTATCTAAAATTGATGCATTTACATTGTTAATTGAGTTTGCACCAAATAACGATTGAATGTTTCCTGTGTTTGATGCTACGTTGTTGTATGCATAGTTTCCGATACTAGCTCTCATTGTAAAAGCAAAGTCAAAGTTTCCGTACTGCATGTACGAAGAGAAACCGATTACGGCATCTGCATTTGGACTCTTATATCTGTATCGGTCATCAACAGTAATGACTCCATCACCATTAGTATCTACATAGGCGCCTTCAATTGGTGCTCCGTTTGTATCATATATTTGTTTGAATACGTAGAAAGAGTTGATTTCATGACCTACAGAGTTAATCTGTACTGTATTACCAACACCACCTGCAATTCCACCTGTTAATACACCTGGTGAATCAGTGTTGTCAGTTAAGAATAACTTTGTAATTTCATTGTCAAAGAAAGAAACGTTAAGATTTGTATCCCACGTAAATTTTTCATTTTGAACAATTCCTGCGTTTAAGCTAATTTCCAAACCTCTAGATTCTAAGTTACCAACATTGGTCAATAACATGTTAGAAAGGTTTGTTCCTGCTGGAATTGGAATGAAGTTCAATAAGTCTTCTACTTTGTTTTCGTATACTTCCACAGAACCTGTTAAACGATCGTTGAAGAATCCGAAGTCTAAACCAAGGTTGATAGATTTAGAACGTTCCCAACGTAAGTTTTCGTCATATTCTTCTGGGCGAAGTGTTGTTACGAAACGTGGCGAACCGTCAGGATTGTATCCAAACTGGTATTGTACACGCGCATCTCCAAAAGTAAAACGAGGAAGGTATCCGTAGTCTTGTCCAATTTCTTGCTGACCCGTTTCTCCATATCCTACTCTTAATTTTAATTGAGAGAATACTTTTGAATCTTTCATAAAGTTTTCATCAATAATGTTCCATCCAAAAGAAGCTCCTCCAAAAATATCGGAACGATCATCTGGGTTTAAACGAGATGAAATATCATTTCTAACGTTTAACGTTAATAAGTATTTGCTATCGTAATCGATATTTACTCTACCGAAGTATGATTCTAAAGCGTTTTCTCCAATACTTTTAAATTGATTTGTAACACCAAGTCCTGTAGTTGATTCAGAGATATTTGATCTGTAAAAACGTTGAAAAGAGTGTCCAACAGTTGCATCAACCGTTGTTTTGATATCTTCAAAAGTTTGCTTGTAGTTAGCATATACATCTAAAAGTCTGTTTCTGCTTAAGTTATCGTAAAATCCTGTAACACCTTCTTGGTTAAAGTTAGAAGCTGCTTCTGCAGGAATAAACGTATTTCCTTTCACTTCATTATAGTCATATCCTCCAAGCGCTGTTATTTTCACTTGTCTAAAGAATGGTAATGTGTAGTCTATTTTTAAACTTCCAGTACTTCTTTTTGTATCTGCAATATTGCTATTTTGTTGTAATAAACCAACTGGGTTACGAACAGCAATTGGGTTGATATCTCCGTTTTGATCTACAATTTCAGTGTAGCCACCAAATGGACTTGTTGGATCAAAAACAGATTGTGTAGGATCAAATGAAACTGCTGCTCCAATAGCACCTGTGTTTGCAAACGTATCTTCTACCAATGCTCCTAATACATTTGCTTCAATACGTAAATCATCATCTAGTAAACGTTGAATAAACTTTACAGAACCAGACCAACGATCTACTCTAGAGTTTCTCAATGTTCCTTCTTGTGTAACATATCCTAAAGAAGCTCTATAATTAGAGTTACCAAAACCTCCCGATACAGTTACGTTTGTGTCTGCTGTTAACGCGCCTCTGTAAATTTCATCTTGCCAATCTGTACTTGTGCTTCCTAATTGTGCAATTTGGTTTGGATTTCCGTTAGCAGTTACTAAATCTCTAAATTGTGTTGCAGATAAAACATCTACTTCATTAAAGTTGTCTCCTATAGCAGTGTAATGATTTACACTAATATTAAATGGCGCACCTGATTTTCCTTTTTTCGTTGTAATTAAAATAACACCACCTGTTGCTCTTGATCCGTAGATAGAAGCTGCAGACGCATCTTTTAATACTGTAAAAGTTTCAATGTCATTTGCATTAATATAGTTCAATCCGCCACTTGCCGGATCTAAAGGAACTCCATCAACAACAATTAAAGGATTGGTATTTGCTGCTAACGAAGAAACGCCACCACGTATTTTAATGGTAGAACCAGAACCTGGCGCTCCACTTGGTGGTGTTACTTGTACACCCGCAGTTTTACCCGCAATTAATTGTTCTGGAGAAACAATAGCTCCAGAGTTGAAATCATCCGTATTTACTGATTCAACAGAACCTGTAACGTCTTTCTTTACAGCAGAACCATATCCTACTACGACAACTTCATCAAGTTTGGAAGCATCTTCTTCCAATGCTACATCTATTGTAGCTTGTCCTGTATAAGCAATTTCTTGAGTTTTGTATCCCACATACGTAAACACAACGGTTTGACCATTGGAGACGTTTATTTGATACTTACCATCAAAATCAGTTGTGGTTCCAGTAGTTGTTCCTTTAAGAATCACATTCACTCCTAATAATGGAGTTCCTGTAGATTGCTCAGTAACAACACCTGTCACTTTTGTTTGGGCAAGCATTCCGATGGGAATCAAAAAAGCCAAAAACAAAATAAATTTTTGCATTTTCTTCATTTGTCTAATTTTTTATTTTCAAAATTGTCGTAAAATAATCACGTATTTCTTTAAATTTTCTTTGAATTTTTTTGACAAAATCCGTGATATTTTTGATTAAATACTTTATATTTTTACCTCTCGATGTTAAAACTATGTAAAATTTGAGTAAATCAAAATATAGGCACAACTTTTGATCTCACGCAAACGTTTTCGTGTTGAAAACTTTTGTAAACATTGGGGTTTATCCATTTAAAACAGTGTATTTTTAACAAAAAAATAAAAAATCGTAGCTTTAATTATTGATCTTATAATAAACCCGTATGAAGCGAAAAGTAACTCTCAAACAAATAGCCAAAGAATTAGACGTTTCTGTATCAACTGTTTCGAAAGCATTAAGAAATAGTAAAGAGATAAGTTTAGACACCAGAACGAAGGTTCAGGCATTCGCCAAACTCTATAATTACCGTCCAAATAATATAGCGTTGAGCCTAAAAAATAAACGAACCAAAACAATCGGCGTTATTATTCCTGAAATTGTACACCATTTTTTCTCTAAAGTAATTAGTGGTATTGAAAAGGAAGCCAACAATCGCGGATATAATGTAATTATCGGACTCTCTAACGAATCTTTTGATAAAGAAGTGATTAATATTGAAATGCTTGCCAACGGAAGTATTGACGGATTTATCCTCTCTGTTGCTAAAGAAACCTTGCTTTTACAAGATTATCATCATTTCTATGAAACGATCAATCAGGGAATGCCTATTGTGATGTTTGATAGAGTTGTGAATGAAATTGCCTGCGACAAGGTAGTAGTAGACGATAAACTGGGCTCAAAGAAAGCGGTTGCGAAACTAATAGACAGCGGTTGCAAAAATATTGCGCTCATTACTACGAAAGATTATGTAAATGTTGGAAAACTGCGAACACAAGGATATTTAGAAGCCTTAGAAGAACATAAAATTGAACCGAAAGCTTCTCTCATTATAAAGGTAGAAGAAAATAAAGACAAGGAAGTAGAGATTGAAACTTTGGAAAAAGAAATCTCAGCCTTGTTAGAAAAAGAAAAAGATATCGACGGAATTTTTGCCGTAAATGAACTCTATGCTATTTCTGCCATGAAAATAGCGATTCATAAAGGCTATAAAATTCCAGATGAAATGTCAATTGTCGCTTTTACGGATGGTGTATTGTCTAAACATTCCATTCCTTCATTAAGTACCATCAGTCAACATGCAGAAGAAATGGGCGCAAAATCAGCTACCATGTTAATTGACAAGTTAGAAGAATTAGTCGATGAAGAAAAATACCAAACAGAAGTTATCAACACCACATTAATTGAGCGAGATACAACTCGGTAAACCTATGATATTCAACCGCTAAATTGTTAAATTTTGATACGATTATCGTTCAGAGTTGCAATTTTTTAGTGGCTGTTTCAAAAAAACACCTATATTTACACCATAAATATCAAGACTTATATTTTTACTTCTCACCCAAAAAGTAAGTTTTGATAAGCAAAAAACGCTTATCGTACTTAGTACTAACTAATACATTACGATAATGGAAAAGCGTAAGTTAAGTTTCTGGGAAATTTGGAACATGAGTTTCGGTTTCTTGGGAATTCAGTTTGGATTTGCCTTGCAAAATGCCAATGTCAGTAGAATTTTTGAAACCTTAGGAGCCAGTAAAGACGAGTTACCCATTTTATGGTTAGCTGCGCCAGTGACAGGCTTATTAGTTCAACCTGTGATTGGGTATTTTAGTGACCGCACTTGGCACCCTAAACTAGGAAGAAGAAGACCTTATTTCTTAGTGGGAGCTATTTTAGCTTCCATAGCCTTAGTAATCATGCCAAATTCACCTATGCTTTGGATGGCAGCAGGTACGCTTTGGATTATGGATGCTTCCATAAATATCTCTATGGAGCCTTTCAGAGCTTTTGTTGGCGACTTATTACCTAAAGAGCAACAAACCAAAGGTTATGCGATGCAAAGTTTTTTCATAGGAATCGGAGCTGTTGTAGCATCAATGCTTCCTTACATGTTAAAAAACTGGTTTGGTTTTGTAGATGATCCCAGTGAGACAGGAATTCCCTCGTCTGTAAAATGGTCTTTCTATTTAGGTGCAATTGCTTTTTTTGGTGCTGTACTATGGACTGTTATTTCTACAAAAGAATATCCTCCTGAGGATATGGAAGAACACGAAAAAGAAAAAAGTGTTGGAATTTTTAAAGGGCTTAAAGAATCATTCTTAGGAATCTTTAAGATGCCTAAAACGATGCAACAATTATCGTGGGTACAATTCTTTAGCTGGTTTGCATTATTTTCTATGTGGATTTACACAACGACCAGTATTACAAGTCATGTATACGATATGAACGTTTCCCAAGAACAATTTACTGAGATGAAACAAAGTTTTGATCCCTTAATGACTGAGGAAGTGAAGAAAAAAATCATAGAAGTAGAAAATCTTAGCTTCTCAGAAAAGATCAAAGGAATGTTTGTTCCCAATCCTGAACGCAGTAACCTAAAAAAACTAAGTGCTATTAATGGCGAATTGAATGCTACTGCCGATAAATATGCAAAGGAAGATAATGTTCTTCTATCAAAAGGACTCATTAGTTTCTTTCTAAGTAAAGACATCACCATAAGTGATACACTAAAAGAACGTCTTAACTACAACAATTCACAATACGAAACAGGAGCCGACTGGGTAGGAATTTGCTTTGCCGTATATAATGGTATTGCAGCTTTATTTGCGTTACTCCTTCCTTTTTTAGCAAGAAGATTGACTAGAAAAGTCACGCATATGCTATGCTTAATAGCTGGTGGACTCGGGTTAATTTCCATTTTATTTATTAGTAATGATTGGTACCTTCTTATTTCAATGGTTGGCGTTGGAATTGCTTGGGCAAGTATATTGTCCATGCCGTATGCTATGCTTGCGGGCGTTTTACCAACAAATAAGATGGGATATTATATGGGAGTTTTCAATTTCTTTATTGTCATTCCACAAATAATATCCGCAGGAATTTTAGGATACTTATTGAACAAGCTATTTAATGGCGATTCAATTTATGCCCTAGTTATTGGAGGAATCATGATGATTCTTGCTGGAATATTAACATTACGAGTAAATGATAACCCAACAGCAGAAATTAATGAATAAAAAAGGATTTATATTTGATTTAGATGGTGTCATTGTAGATACTGCAAAATACCATTACCTCGCTTGGAAACAACTTGCCAACGAACTAGGTTTTGACATCACGCTAGAACAAAACGAACAACTCAAAGGAGTGAGCAGAGTCCGATCGCTAGAAATTATTCTAGGATGGGGAAATAAAACGCTTTCCGAAGAAGAGTTCGCAAGATACATGGCAGAGAAAAACGATAACTACTTATCGCATATT
>CAZHSA010000045.1:0-17497 GCA_964535135.1 uncultured Kordia sp. | reverse complement strand
ATTGATCCGTTGGCTAAAAAATATCTTTATCTTACTCCATATCAATTTAGTTCAAATCAACCTATTCATACTTTTGAGTTAGAGGGGAAAGAAAGTAATAAAGAATTAGGTTCTCAGCAAAAAAATGTAAGAAATCAAGCTATCCAAAGTCAATTAATGACAGAAGAAGATCCTATTTTAAATTCACAAATGGGGAAGCTTACAAAAATGGGGAAGCTTACACCGAAACTATAAATTTCATAACAAAAACGGGCTTTACTTTATAAGTTTTGCTACCATAAATTAGATAGACGTTTTTACAAGACAAGTAGGCTTCCATGTTTCAAGAAGTGTATAAATATTCAGTTTTTTAAACCATAGCTTGTATGACGCATCATAACCTATTCAACTGTTATTTTTAATATTTTCTGTTGGCGTACAATTCGTAAAATCTAACGCTTATTTAGTTTTTATTACGCTTATACATTTTTTAGTAGCCCTTTTCTTAATTTTTATATTTTTACATAAAATAACAAAATAGTTTTTCCGCTAAAATTACTATTCATAGTAACTTATAAACTGTAATAAAAAATAATAAACTAATGAAAACCACTTTTAAAACACTCTTTTTATGTGCCGTAATTGTATTAACCAGTTGTAGTAGTGATGATGATGTTATGGAAGCTACCGAAACATCTTCAATATTAGACAAATGGTATTATGACAGTAATGGATTCACAGCAGATATCTTTTTTAATTCTAACGGAACACATGAACAACGTATAGAAGCTTTAGGACAAACTTTTACCTCAATGGGAAATTGGAGTTGGATAGATCAAGATAATGGTATAATGAAAATAGACAATTTGGCAGGTCAGTCACAAGTTGCATCAGAGTTATGGTTTCGATTCTCCGATATCACCGATACGACATTTATGCTAGAGCAATCAACTGATGGAGAAACGTACTCTTCCGGATTTAACTACCAAGATACTGATCCAGAAGGCTAAAAACAATTTTCTACGCTAATGTGAAGTGTACGTTAGAAATCTATACTATTTACAGCCGATAGCTTAAATAAATAAGTGTAAAAACGAAAGCTTCATGTAAAAAAACAACTGCTAAACGATTAAAATTATGATGAACAGAAAAAGCACAATATTTTTATTGCTACTATTATTTATCACTAGCGTATCTTATGGGCAATTAGGAAAAATTGCAGATATAAATATTTACAATAAAAAAGGGAAGATTTTCTATAAAGATGGCTCTACCGAAGAAGGGAAATTGGCAACAAGAGCTCGCATGACATTATCTATAAAAAAGGAAGGAGAAAAATGGCGTAATGTAGATGTTACTAAAGTAGATAAAATTGAGGTGTATAGAAAGAACTCAACTACTCGTTATGCTTTTGGGATGTCTGAACGTGTAGCAAAGAAGAAGAAAAAGAGAAGAAAACCTCTTTTAATATTGTTAATTTATGAAAGTGATAATATACGATTGTATAATGAACCTGTTACAGTATTTGGGATTTTAAAATCTATGTACTTTGCACAACGAAAAGGTGAAGCTTATGCTACAGAATTAAAAAATAACAAAAAGAAATTATTGAAGAAGTATTTTAAAGATTGCCCTGAATTAGTTAACAAAATAGGCACAAAAGGATTTAAAGATACTAAAGATATTGTGAAGTATTATGATACTGAGTGCAATGAGTAATGAGTCTCACGCTAGTGCTAGTTTGTCTAGTGCCATGAAATTTGTACGACTGTTATAAAATAACGTGTCCCGAAAATGGGAAATACTCAAATATAAGGTAGTTAATTTTTAACATTAAAAATCATAAAATCATACAAAGGGGAAGTGTCAAAAAGATGCTTCCTTCTTCTTTTTAGTTTAATGAATTGGTTTTAGATCTATTTTTAGAGTGCAGAATCTGCTAGGCTACTATATAAAAAGGCATTATCTTGTCTAGTAAATCATTTGCTTTAAAGATGAGGTTTAGAATGTGCCTAGAATTACTCTTACTTACACCTATATTGATGTCAACTCAAAAAACAAACGCCCTAAAAACAATGCTTTAGAGCGTTATTTGTGGAGTCGGAGAGAATCGAACTCTCGTCCAAACAAGCAATTAAAATGCTTTCTACACGCTTAGTTCTTGTTTAATTTTCGACAAATAGCTGACCAAAAACCGCCCACCATTCGCTTATCTTCTTAGTTGTAAAAATTACGGCGAAGTTACGTAATTTCGATGTTGACTTTTATGGTATCTCTAAATCGGTCGCCATCAACAAGGGCTACCGGGAGATATTCAGCTTTTCCGTCTAACGGAAACTGAGGCTAATCGTACTATAATTCAGATTATGCAGCTAAAGCGTAGTTATTTTCGCCATTTAAAAAGTGTGAAATATGAGATTTACGAGCTATGTCTCAGCGCTCGACGTGCTTACACTTCAATTCGACTCGCTGTCAAAACCAGTCGACCCCAATATGTTTAAGAACTTTACTTGTATTTGCAAAGCTAATTATTTACAAGAACTTTACAAAAATAATACTCAAAAAGTATGCAAAACACACTTTTTGAGTATTATTATGTCATTATGACATTAATTTGAAAAGCTAATGAAGGTGTATAATTTTATGGAAAGATACAAATACAAGGGATTGTTGGATCTGGATCATCACAAAAATATTCACAAATTGGCCAACTTCCTATACGTCCTCCTTCATATTGTTTTTGATCTGTTTTGTTCAATACTTTTATTCCTTTTAGTTTTGAGAGATTTTTTAACATTGTATTTTTTTATGGTTATTACATTTGCAAATTAAAGCATTTGCTTCAATTTTAAGTAAGGTGTTTCTGTATAACTTGTATGGTCTAGAAGAATTATGATAGCGATGAGTTTTATTAATTTTTGCTTCGAATAGAAATTTCTAATAGATAATTATTTCAATTCAAGAAAAGTTTTATGCTTAATAAAAAAATCAGTTGTGTAAACTTTTAAAATCTAATATCTTCGAAAAAAATTATAAGGAAACAAGCCTATGAAATTTGCCATCATCAAAGAACGTAAAAATCCACCAGACAGACGTGTGGTATTCTCTCCAGAAAAACTTGCAGAAGCAAAAGCACAATTTCCAGACGCAACGTTTACAGTGGAAAGTTCTGATATTCGTGTGTTTAATGATAACGCATACGCGGGAAAAGGCTTTGAAGTTGCTGAAGATGTGTCAGATTGCGATGTGATGATTGGTGTAAAAGAAGTGCCGCTGGATCACCTGATTCCAAACAAAAAATACTTTTTCTTTTCACATACCATCAAAAAGCAACCCTACAATCGAAAGTTATTACAGGCAATGTTAGCTAAAAAGATTGAAATGTATGATCATGAAGTCATCACCAAAGACAATGGCGGACGTTTGATCGGTTTCGGGCGTTACGCAGGTTTAGTTGGCGCTTACAACGGATTTCGTGCGTTGGGATTGCGCGACGGATTGTTCAAGCTTCCAAAAGTAGAAACACTTGCCGATTTAGATGAGGTAAAAAAAGAATTAGATAAAATCACCATTCCAAACATAAAAATTCTACTCTCTGGGACAGGAAAAGTTGCTTACGGAGCCAAAGAAATCTTAGATCATCTAGGCATCAAGGAAGTTTCAGACGCTATTTACCTAACAGCAGAATTTACAGAGCCAGTATATTGCATGATTGATGTCATGGAATACAACGTACGCGAAGATGGAAAAGTAGGCGATAAGTTCGCCTTTTACAAAAATCCAACAGGATACAAAAGTAACTTTATGCCCTATGCAAAAGTATCCGATTTCTTCATTGCTGGACATTTTTATGGAGATGGCGCACCGTTTCTATTCACACGAGAAGATGCCAAACATCCTGATTTTAAAATAAACCTAGTAGCCGATATTTCTTGTGATATTGATGGACCAGTGGCAAGTACCATTCGGCCTTCTACTATTGCCGATCCATTTTATGGCTACGATCCACAAACCGAAAGTGAAGTTGCGTACAATGCACCAAATGCAATCACAGTGATGGCGGTAGATAACTTACCTTGTGAATTGCCAAAAGATGCCAGTGAAGGTTTTGGAGAAATGTTCTTACAACATGTCATCCCAGCATTCTACAATGGTGATAAAGATGGTGTATTAGCAAGAGCTAAAATGACGAATGCAGAAGGAAAATTAACAGAGCGTTATGCGTATTTGCAAGATTATGTAGATGGAAAGTGATTATTTTACTGAAAAACAGTAAGAAATAGCTTTCTTGGGTAGGAATATTTGTGAGGTAATTGTTATATTAGTGAAATTAACTAATCAAAAGCCGATGAAAAAATCACTAGTATTCCTATGCTGTATGCTATTGTTGTGCACATTTTCGTGTGAAAATGATGACAATGTAGTACCACAACAAGTTGCCGAAGAAGAGCAACCTGTAATACCAATTAACTTTGAAGAAAATTTTGGAACTTCTGTAAATGCACGTTTCTTAGGACGTATTGTTGACGAAGACAAGAACCCAATTCAAGGCGTAACAGTTCGTATTGGAACGACTGTAACGACCACCGATTTATTTGGAATGTTTTCTGCATCAAGTTCAGAAGTATTCGAAAAATTTGCATACATCACTGCTGAAAAAACAGGATATATGAAAGGTTCCAGAGCACTGGCGCCATCAATTACGGAAGTAAACCGTATTGAAATCATGTTACTAAACGAAGATATTATTGCAACGGTTTCTTCTGGCGAAACTGCTATGGTAAACCTAAGCAATGGTACGGAAGTAGCATTGAACGGAAACTACACACGCCAAGATGGTACACCATATAGCGGACAAGTTGATGTGGTTCTAAAACATTTAAGTCCAGAAGATGAAGACATGGACGCAATGATGCCAGGAATGTTATTTGCACAAGACGGAAGTGGTGATGCTGTAACGCTAGAAACCTATGGAATGTTGGCTGTAGAACTTATGAGTTCAACGGGAGAATTGTTACAACTTTCTGAAGGAAGTACGTCACAAATTTCCATGCCAGTACCTGCAAACTCTGTCAATCCGCCAGCAACAATTCCTTTATGGCACTTTGATGAAGAATTAGGATATTGGGTAGAAGAAGGAGAAGCAACGCTACAAGGAAACATGTATGTTGGAGAAGTAAGTCACTTTTCTTTTTGGAATTATGACTATCCGTATCCATCCATATATTTATGTATAAAACTAATAGATGAAGGTGGTAGACCATTATCGTATACAGAATTAGATGTATACTCTTCACTACTAAACAATACAGGAACGTACGGCTATACCAATGCTGTTGGTGAAGAATGTGGTTTAGTACCAGAAGGAGAAGAATTAACCATCACAGTTCCAAACCCATTATGTCCAGGAGAACCATTTACAACAACAATTGGACCTTTTACCACAGATACAGATGTTACCATTACCGTAACTGGCGGTCAAAATACGTCTACACTCTCAGGAACATTTGTCAACTGTAATGGCGACAATGTAACAGATGGGTATATTCAATTATTCATTAACGGGAACTCTGAAATCATTCCGGTAACGGATGGAACTATTGACTACACAATATCTTATTGTGATGATATTGACTATTCTTTAAAAGGTGTTGATGTTACCAGCAATCAAATTACGAGTATCATTACTGGAACTTTAAATGGAGTTCAAACGATTGACCTTGGGACATTAAGTTCTTGTACAGGATTTGAAGATACAGATGGTGATGGTGTTTTTGATACGTTTGAAGATATCAACGGAGATAACGACCTCGATAATGATGATACCGATGATGATGGTATTCCAAATTACCAAGATGCTGATGATGACGGTGATGGTGTAAATACAGCTGACGAAGATTACGACGGCGATAACGATCCAACGAACGAAGATAGCGACAACGATGGAACACCCGATTATTTAGATGCAGAAGATGTAGTTGTGTTTTCAGCAGAAGCTGAAGGAACAGGTTGCGATCCTGTAGAATTTGATTTGGACGCGATTGTTACGGCAAATGGAAATGACTTACATTCATACGCTTTCTATCTAACGGAAGCGGATGCACTTGCTGAGTCAAACCCGCTAAGTTCTCCGTTTGGAGTTTCAATAGCTGATTTAACAAGTAATACACAACAAATCTATGTGGTTGCTACTAACAATACGTCTAGTCAAACGGCAATCGGAACCATATTTTTATTTTGGAGTTATGTAGATTCTGATGGCGATGGCTTAACAGACTGTGAAGAGCTCACCGGGATTGACAATCCAAGTACTGCATTAGTGCCAAACGGAACGAGTGATCCAAACGATCCAAATGATCCAAATCCGTTACCAGTTGCTACCTTAAGTATACAAAATGATACGGTAGATGAAAATGCAGGAACTGTTACAGTTCCCGTAACATTAGATGTTCCTAGTGATGTTGATACGGTGGTTGGTATTTCTACTTCAGGCGGAACTGCGTCTCAAGGCTTAGATTACACAGCTACAGTACAAACATCTACTATTCCAGCAGGACAACTGTCAGTTGATTTTACAGTACCAATTATTGATGATGCAAATGCAGAGCAAACCGAAACTTTTAATGTGGTAGCAAATGTCATTTCTGGGAATTTATTAAATCCTCCAGGACAACCTATCTCAGCAACAGTGAGCATTCTTGATGATGATAATGGAGTTATACTTACAGTACAATCACTTACAGTTTCGGAAGATGCAGGAGTCATAGATATTCCCGTCATGATAGATAATCCATCTGGAATTGATACAGTTGTCTCAGTGACTACTTCTGGCGGAACAGCCCAATCGAATTTGGATTATACTGCAACAGTACAAACCTTAACGATTCCGGCAGGGCAAGTATCGGTAATTTATCAAGTAGCTATCATAGACGACGCCATTAACGAATCTAATGAGAATTTTGGAGTAATCGCTACTCCTCTTACAGACAATGTTATTACCTCACAGGCAGGAACCTCTATTATTATTGTAGACAATGATGTTTCAAACTATCCCACAACAGGAGTTATAGAATCGTGTTCTGATATAAATAGTGATTTTGCTACTGTCGATCTTACAAGTATGGATACATATTACTCCAATGGAGATGCCAATATAACTATAAGTTATCACGCCACACAAGCAGACGCTACAACGCAAACGAATGCGTTAAGTTCACCATTTTCGGTGCTTGATGGAGATACAATATTTGTAAATATATCAAGTAATGGCGTACTAATTCAAGTATCAACATTGGCATGTGTTGTGTCTGCGTCACCATTTGCACCAGGTAATTTATCTATCTTAGAATGTGATGGAAACGGAGATGGCTTTGCTGATTTCAGTCCAGGTCAATTGGAGCCAGATATTACGCAAGGAATTTCAGGATACGTTGTTACGTATTATGAAACAGAAATAGATGCGTTGAATAGTGTAAACCCAATTTCTGGTAGCATCTATACTAATATAGTGCCGAATCAACAGACGATATTTTATAGAATAGACGATACGTTTGCAGGTTGTTCCTCAGTTGGATCAATTGACTTGCAGGTAGATTCAGGATGCTAGAATAACTAAAATATACAACAAGATATAGCAAAAGCTATTTAAAAAGAATCTTCATAAGTTAGTGCTTATTTAAAGTGAAACTTTGAAAACTTTTTAAATAGTTTTTGCTTTTTTTATGGGAATAAACGCTTGTATGCCTAATAGTAACATCCAGAGGAAACCGCCAAAACCAAGTGTAATTCCCCAAGTTTTAATTCGGTATGCAGGATCAAAAACACTTACAAAACAATCTCGGAAGAGCTGTATTGGATCACTAAATAATTCCCAAGAATTCCATCGTAGAAATCTTCCCAAATAAATTCCAAAACCACATAAAAAGACAACACAAAACAAGATCCGTTTCGCAGTCGTTTCACTCCATTTATCCATTAAAATTTGAAATATGTGTTGCAAAGAGAAAATTCCTAAAAGCAATCCGTTCAGCGCAAACGCAAATAGGAGTAATGCATCGAACCAAATAATGGACGAATTGGAGTATTGTAAGTGCATCAAATCGGTAATCAAATATGGCGCATTCGGTAAAAATAACAGCCAAACTCCTAAAAATAGACACAAAGGAAGCGTGTTTTTGCGTATCCAACGTGTTTGTAATAGCCAAGAAGAAATGGCGTACGGAATGATCGCTAAAAATAAATTCCATACTAAAAATACATAGTACATGCTTCCTCTTATAAATATACGAGCAAGTAGTAAAGCAATACAAAACGTACTAAAAATGGCTAAAAAGCGATGTGTTTTTGAAATATCTATATGCATGATATAATTATGTGTAAGAATGTTTAAAAATTACGGAAGATGATAGCTAATAATAACGCCAATATAACAAAGACCAATAGGAACGTTGACGATCAGTAAAATCAAAGATTTCAAAATATTTTTACGCCGAACTTTGCTGTACATCAGCGTAATGAACAATGTGAAAAATAAAATACTATTAATCAATACAGCAAGCAGTGCATAGTAAATTCCTATCGTCAAAATAGCCATTGAACCTGCGTGATAGAAATAAGAAATCAGTAAAAAAGTACCACCCAAAAAACTGAGAATCGCAGTAATTTTGGCAGCTTTCAATAAAGTATATACAAAAGGAATATTCATAGATGTGAACTTGAAATGAATTTGAATTGAAAACGAAACCTGAACCTTTCAGTCCTCCAATTCCAAAAAATCAGGAATCGTTTTCTCATCAAACTAACTAGGTTTTATTTGTAGTGAAAGTGTTTATAAACTTGCCAACGTACATTTTGAAACGGTAAAGTTGAAATAACAATTTACCAGTAACCAGCAACTACACAACAACAGGTTGCTCTTCATCAAATTGCCAATCAATTTTTCGGGAAACGTACATGACAATTCCTAAAATGATGAACAATCCAATACTGCCAACCAACAAAGCAAAATCTTCCAACTGAATAATCACATAAATAAAACTGTACAAAGCAGTCAGTGTCGTGCCAATGAACACGGGAAATTTCCAGTTTTTCAAAATAGATTTAGAATACAATGTAATCATCACAATGACGGCGATTCCTGCAATCAGATACGCCTTTAAGAAACTACTGTGTTCTGAAATAGAAATCAACAACGTATAAAACATCACCAGCGCAATTCCGATCATTAAATACTGAAACGGATGAATGGAGATTTTACTTAATGTCTGAATGAGGAAGAATACTAAAAACGTTAATCCGATGACTAAAAAGCCATACTTTGCGGCACGTTCACTCTGTTGATATTCATCTGCGGGAATAATAAAATCGGTACCAAACGCATAATTGAGCAAGTTAGGCAACACCACAAAATATTGCTGTGAAAACGAACGATTGGTGTGCAACAATTTCCAGTGCGCTTCAAAACCACCATCATCAAGGGTACGTTTGTTTTGCGTGATGAAACTTCCCGTATGTTTCGGATGTTTCCAATCGGAAGTCATTTGTACATTGGTCACCTTTCCAATCGGGATAAAGCGAATACGTCTGCTGCCATTATAGGAAAGATTAAAATTAAAATTTCGCGTAGCTTCTGAAGGCAAATCATTCAACGCAATATAGGCACTTTCAAGCGTGTTGAGGTTTGTTTTATTGCTGGGTAAAGCCTCAAAATTATACGTATTTCCGTTCAAATCAAGTTTCACTTCACTCTTCAACCCTTTCAAATTGGTCGTTTTAATTATCAATGTCGCTTTGTCCCACACAATATCTTCTTGCGCTACAGCTTTCATAGAAAAATCAGGAATATCAAAACTCCCCGAAGTACGCATATCAGCTGTAAAAACAGTTGTATCGAAGTTGTTTCGCTTCTTCTGAATCGTTTCTACATCTGTATTAATGTCTAAGGTTTTTGGAAAAAAATACGCATGCTGAATAATCGTTTTCTGATACTTTTCCGTTTGCTGCGTTGTTTCGTTAAACTTCACCGATTCTTCATACGTTTTATACGGAACTTTCAAAATAGGACCGTACAAAAGAACTTCATTTCCCCATTTTGCATTCAATTCAAGAGCTACACTTTCCTGTCGGGTTTTGCGTTCTTGGATTAAATCTTGAATCAACGTAAGCGGAATCATTAACAGTAAGGTCAACGCACTCATCAATATAAGTTTCGCGGTGATAGAGGTTTTAATCCAAACCATTACATTTTTTTGTTTTGTGTTTGTTTGATGTATGTTCATTTTTAATAGTTTTAAAAGTACTTTGAAATTCAAAGTAAATAGATAAAAAAAATAGTGTTAAGTGCTAGGTGTGAAGCCTAACGTAGTTTTATATAATATGTTTTTGGTGTTTCATGTCTTATAATTATTCGCTCTTGCGGATGAGTTGTTCTAGTGCTTCAATATGTTTCTTAAATTCAACCTTTCCTAAATTTGTAGCGCTATAGCGTGTATTTGGCTTTCGCCCGATAAACTGTTTTTCTACTTTAATATAGGCTACTTTTTCCAATGCTTTTGCATGACTTGCCAAGTTGCCGTCTGTAATAGAAAGCAACTCTTTCAGCATTTTAAAATCGGCGTATTCGTTCACCATCAAAATGGACATAATGCCCAAACGAATTCGGTGATCAAATGCTTTATTTATGTTATTTATAATACTCACAATTAGGTTGCTGTTCGTTCAATAAGAATGTACATTAATCCGCCATAAAGAATATGGAAAATACCAAAACCAACGGCCCAAAAATACAAACCATAGCCGACATATTGTGTAGCAATGAGTCCGAGAATGATATTGGCATAGCCCAAATACTTTACATGTCCAAAAGTATATTTACTGGCATTTACACACGCCAAGCCATAAAAAATAAGACATGTTGGCGCCACAAGATACACAATACCTTGTTGTAACAAAACCAGCGCAAAAAGTCCACCAGTAACTAATGGAATTAAAAAATTGATCAAAAGTTTTAAAGCTGTTTTATCAAAAATTTTCTCACCGTTTTTTCGTGCTTTTCGTTGTGTTAAGAAAATTCCCGTGACAACGGCCAAAAACAATACAATCGAAGCTATTGTCATTAATTTAAACGTAGTTTCATTCGCAAATACGGACATTTCTTCATACCTAGAAACACTTTTAGTTTCGTAGGCGCTTCTTAATTGTATGCGTGCAAACCAAGCACCAACTAAGGCGTAAATTCCTGCCATAATGCCTGAAAGTCCACTCAAGGAAATAAACCGAGACGATTTGTTCATGAGATGTTTAATCTCTTTAATGTCTTTTAGATAGTCTGATGATGTCATATTAAAAGTACTTTGAATTGCAAAGTAAAATAAAAAATGTGAGCTCTACAAACAAAACTCTCTTTTTTTAAAGGCAGCATTTTGGATAGAAAATAGAATTCTACAGAATAAATTATATTTGGATTATAAAAAAATCTTTCCCAACAGAAGAGTTTATAAACCAATTATAATGTTCAAACGAATTAAAAAATTACTAAGTAAAAACAAAAAGAGTGACTTTACTGTCATTAACAATGGAGATAGCAAAATAGTGATTAGTTCAGAAGTGATGGCGTATTTTAATAGTACATTGCCAAGTCCAAATCCGAAAGATTTAGAAAAACTCATTGATGAAACGGTAAAAATTATTATTTCAGACAGAATTGTAGAAGTCGGACGTGATGAATTGTTCCCTATTTGTGATATAAACGATAAAAAAGGTATTGAAAAAGCTGGGGAACATCTTGCAATACAACAAGAACCCGGCGGACATATATTAGACGGAGGTTATACTATTTTTGACTTTTATACAAAACAGAAGGAAACACATCGTATAGAATTTTTAGGAGCAGGTTCTATTCGGTGGAAAGAAAAGTGGAAAGAGGATGCAAGACTGAAAGATGGTAAAAAGTTTTTAGATTGGTTATATGATTTAGGAGTAGAAAAACCACTGAATGAGTATCATGAAGCAATTAAACGAGAGGAAATTCGCGAAAAACGATACAATGATTGGTTACATGCAGCTCCATCATCAATTTTAACGAGATTGGAAAATGATGCAGATTTTATTTTTAATTATGATGCTGATGAACTTTTAAAAGCGTTAAGAAAAGAGTTTACGAATGATATTGACTTAGTAATAAACCTCTTTGAGTTATATGGAACTGGATTTACCGAGTGGAATGGTTATCCTATAAATGAAAATATACCAGAAGCTATATTGCTTAAGTTTCCCATAAAATTTGTTCAGGAATTGTCTACTAAGTATGAATTGACAAAAACACAGAAGCACGGAATAGCACGTTTTTTTGGAATGGCTGATTTTGATGAAAGGCAAAAATTAGAAGTAAAGAAACTATCCACAGATTTTAAGAATGAATTATTAGAACATGTAGCGAGATTTCATGATCAATACAAAAAAGATAGAATAAAAAGAGCTCTTTTTTCTGAATTATAAAAAGGATTTTTCTTTAAAAAAACAACATTCAAATATATTTTGTGCGGAAATATCATTATTTAAAATCATTTCCATAACTTTAAAAACTTAACCTAAATTTAATTAGTTGGCAAAAGTTTTAAAATATCTCAAAGATATTGGGCGACTTGAACGTTTTGAAATAACAAACAGCAGTAATACATTTCTTCTTGCTGGACCGAGCACGTACATCTATGTGTTGCTCATGTTGTATTATAATCCTGACCTTACGATTCCGTATCGTGGAGAAATTGTCTTCTCTGTATGGTTTGTGTTGGTGGGAATTATTCCGTATCTCAAAAATAAATTCCTTGACGAAATCTACGGTTGGATTACGTTTGTCAGTCTCATGATTTTTCAATACTACCTCACGTATACCACCGCATTGAACGGCTTTTCATTAGATTATTTACTAGTCACTTATGTGTTTATTTTTGGAGCCGTTTTATTGTTGAGCAATCGGTTGCTAGTCATTATCTTTAGTGCTTCGCAATTAGCGCATTTGGCGTATCGTGTGTATTATTCTGACTTAGATGCTGTTTCCGAAAGTGCCATTTTAATTTCCATGAGTACCATTTTTATCTTTTCCTTTTTGGTGATGAATGGGTTGATTCGATATAGGAAAAAGCTAGAAGCAATCAATGTCGAATTGGAAACGCGCATACAACAACGTACGGAAGATTTGGAAAATAGAGCCAAAGAATTACTCCGAAAAAATAAAGATTTAGAAGAGTTTGCCTATGTGGTTTCACACGATTTAAAACGTCCGTTGCGAAATATTTACACCTTAACCGATTGGCTTACGGATGATACCGAATATCAGTTCAACAACGAAACCAATCAAAGCTTACGATTGATCAAAGAGCAAGTGACGCAAATGGATTTATTAGTAGAAGGAATTCTGAATTATTCATTGCAGATGGACAAAGAACGGAATGTAACTACGGTAGATGCGCAATTGCTGGTTGACAGGATTTCAAAAGTAAATTCTAGCGAAAGCGTACACATTCATATCAAAGACACACTGCCAAAAGTCATCTTTAACGAATCGCAATTGCTACAAGTATTTCAAAATTTGATTCAGAACGCCATCAAACACAATGACAAAGAACTGGCGGAAATTCATATCAACTACCAACAAACAGCAGATGGACACCAATTTACAATACAAGACAATGGTCCAGGAATTGCTGAAAAGTATCACAAGAAAATCTTTGAGTTGTTTCAAAAATTAGAAGTCAAATCGGAAGTAGATTCTATCGGAATCGGCTTGGCTTTGGTTAAAAAAATCATTGAGCGCAATGGCGGAACCATCTCGGTAACAAGTGAAGTAGGCAAAGGAACCGCATTTATATTTACCATTCCGTTACAACAAAATTCATGATTTTTTATTAGGATTCCATCATGTTACTATGACAAAAGACGTATTCAAAAATCTAGGCGCGTTAGAGCCGTTTGAAATCAGAAATAGCAGTATTACGCTATGTTTGGGTGCGCCGAGTACGTATGTTTATCTGGAGTTGATGAAGTATTACAATCCAGAAATTGAGTTGCCTTTTTATGGAAATATCTTTTTTGCATTGCTCTTCTTAGTAGTGGGTATTTCTGTAAACCTAAAGTCAAAGTTTGTCTTAAAAAATTACGGATGGTTCGTATTTGGATCAACTATGGCGTTTCAGCATTACCTAACGTATGTAACGTATTTGAATAACTTTTCACTTGATACTTTATTAGTAACCTACGTTTTCATTTTTGGTTCTGTATTGTTGTTAAGCAATCGTGTTTTGGTATTGGTTTATAGTACAACAGAAGTCATTCATCTCGCGTATGCGGTATTTATTTCTGATTTAGACACCATGACTGAAAGTGCCATTTTACTATCAGTCATGGCGATTTTTGTGTGTTCTTTTTGGATGATGAATGGATTGATTCGATACCGAAAAAAAATGGAAATGATGAATTTAACGTTGGAAGATACGGTAAAACAACGTACGTTAGATTTAGAAATTCGCGCAAAAGAATTATTAGAAAAAAATAAAGACTTAGAAGAATTTGCCTATGTGGTTTCGCATGACTTAAAACGCCCGCTGCGCAATATTTATACCTTGACTGATTGGTTGTCGGAAGATGATGACGAACAATTAAATGAAACTGCGATGAAAAGTTTGCAACAAATAAAAACGCAGGTCACGCAAATGGATTTATTGGTGGAAGGTATTTTGAATTATTCGTTGCAAGCAGATTCCGATCAAGCGATGAAAGAGGTAAATTTGCATACATTGGTAAAGCGTATTATACAAAGTATTGCGACTGGCAATATTTCCATTTCCTTAGAAAAAAAGTTACCTAGAATTGTGTGTAATGAATCGCAAATGCAGCAAGTATTTTTGAATTTGCTTCAAAATGCCATCAAGCATAATGACAAAGAAATGATCGAAATTTCCATCAATTACGAAGTCAATAAAGTGCGACATAAGTTTTTTATTAAAGACAACGGTCCTGGAATTTCGGAGAAGTATCACGCAAAAATATTTGATTTATTTCAAAAATTACGTTCCGACATGGATGGCGAAGCTATAGGAATTGGGTTGGCGCTTGTTAAAAAAATTGTGGAACGCAACGAAGGCAAAATCTACGTAAAAAGCACCGAAGGAAATGGTGCAACCTTTATTTTTAGTCTACCAAAAACCTCCTAAAAATGAAGATGTTTTCTTTAAAGTATGCGTCATAAATTTTTTTGTTCTACATTTATAGAGCAAAACTCTAATTTATGTAATTATTTTTTTTATTTTTGAGTATTCCCAAATTACTACAACCACATACCAAATATGATGATAATATTTCGTTCCAAACAATGGAGTATACACATAACGTGCTTATTTATATATTGTTTTACGATCGCGGTACCTGCCCAAGATCAAAACACAACGTCCACAACAACGATTCTTGATTTTGAAAAATCACTACAAGGCAAATCTTTTGATGAAGTTACAGACATTTTTTATAAAAACTTTGGAGCTGATTCCCTAAAGTCGTCTTTGACTATAAAGTACATAAAAAATAATTTTTTAGCGCTTGACAACAAAGAAAATGTCATCAACTCATACTATAATATTGCGACATGGAATGGTAAAATAAGAAAACGTGCGGAAGCCATTATAATGGTAGATAAAGGGCTTGCGATCGCGAAAGAAATTGATGACACTAAATTAATTTATAATGGATATCAACGAAAAGCAGGTATTTTATACTATGCAGGAAAAAATATTGAAGCATTAGATGAACTTGTAAAAGCGTATAACATTGTAAAAAAAGAAAATGATATTCGCCGTCAATTAATGGTGTCTAATAATATCGGACTCATTAGAATTCAAGTAGAAGACGATTTAGGGGCAATTGATTTGTATCTTGAAAACTTAAAAATTATTGAAGCAGCTCAAGATGGTGATTATAAAACATCAAAACTGCAAACGTACTTAGGGTTGTGTAAAGCATATATCAATATATCAGAATACGATAAGGCTGAGGAATATTGTAGTAAAGGCGTTTTGCTAGGTGAAGAACTCGATAATCTTGAATATAAATCAAATTGCCTTGCCGGATTAGGTGACATTGCGGCGAGCAAAGGGGATTTTGAGCAAGCGTATGCGTATTTTGATCAAGTAAATACGATTACTAAAGAGTTGGATATTGAAGAAAGTTTTGACACTTTCATGCAGTTTTATCAAGGGAAAACAAAGTTTTTAGAAGGCAAATATGAAGAAGCTGTTGTCATATTATCCAAAGTAGCAGAAATCATCGAAAAAAATAAATTGGACTACTTAAGCATTCAAGGAGTTTATTATTACTTAGCAAAATCGTACAAAGAACTAGGCGATAGTCAACAAAGTTTAAAGTTTTATGACATCGCAGAGAAATTAGATCAAGAAAACGATAAAAAGAGACAAAAAATTAATGCTAAAATTACAAAGAAGTTCAATCTTCCCAAATTAAAAGAAGAAATAGAAGTACTTATCGCAAAAGCAAAACAGACTAAATATATTTATTACTCAGGGATTGGATTGCTACTTTTTGTCATTGTTGGTTTGATACTATTTAACAGAAAACAGCAAAAGAAAAATAAAAATCGTTTTAGTGCTTTAATGCAACAATTAGAAGAAAAGCGCCAAAAGGAAAAGTCACAACATAAAACAGAAGCTTCAAGTCTGCAAGCAAAAACATCGAAGAACAGAGCAGTTGTTAAAGGAGATTTAGGAAAAAAACAAGCTATTCAAATTGATACTAAAGATGCTGAAATTTTAAAGAAACTTGTAGAATTTGAACAGAAAGAATTATTTTTAAATCAAGACAGTACCTTAGTCGAAGTGGCTAAAAAAATCCGAACCAATACCACATACTTATCTAAAGTAATCAATACACACAAACAAAAATCGTTTACGGCATATATTACTGATTTACGTGTCGATTATTCTATAGAAAGACTATCTCATGATCGCAAGTTTCGGTCTTTTACCATAGGCGCCATTGCACAGGAAATTGGCTTTAAACGATCTGAATCATTTTCAAAAGCATTTAAAGTTAAAACTGGATTGTATCCTTCGTACTTTATAAAAGAACTTGAAAAACAGTAGTTTACATCTTCTTAACTGTCGTTATTTATAAATAACGACTAGCTATTTTAACACTCAATTTCATTTTCTATTATATTTGAAACGACATTAAAACAAATTATGTTTTAGGATAATGTAATTTACCACGCTACGCATTAATTGATGTGTTTACAAAAATTATAGGATACCTAAATCTAAACTACTAAAACTGTATTTATGAAAAAAGAGAGAAAACTGAAGTTAATTATGAACAAGATGAGTATTTCAAAATTAAACAATCTCAAAGTAAAAGGTGGAGGCGACGATACATCAACAGTGCCATCAATAACGTACCCTTGTGCAATTACAGGAGATAATACTTCTTGTGAAGGAGATACTTGTAGAACAGGATTAAC
>CAZHSA010000044.1:8838-17572 GCA_964535135.1 uncultured Kordia sp. | reverse complement strand
TTCATATTGCTATTTTTTTCCTGTGCTGTTTTTGCGCAAAACAAGCAATTGCTCTATAATTTTACGGACATTCCACAATCGTTATTGCTAAATCCTGGCGCGGAAGTAAATTACAAATGGCATGTGGGCGTTCCGTTGTTGTCACATATTCATGCAAGTGCTGGCGCTTCTGGAGTTACCGTGTATGATTTATTTGCAGATAATGGCGTTAATTTTAATGAGAAGTTGCGTAGAGTGGTGTATAATTTAGATCGAAATGACTATTTCACCATCAATCAACAGTTAGAAATTATAAGTGGTGGATTTGCGTATGGAAATTCGTATGCGCCTAATAAATACGTATCTTTTGGTTTGTATCAAGAATTAGATATTCATTTTTACTATCCGAGAGATTATGCGATTCTTGCGTATGAAGGCAATCAAAATAATATTGGTAGAAGGTTTGATTTGAGCGATTTCAATGGAAAAGGAGAACTACTTTCGGTAATACACGTGGGTTTGACCACTAAAGTTAATGAAAAATGGACTTATGGGATTCGTGGAAAAATCTATTCGAGCTTGCTAAATTTTAAATCCACCAACAATAAAGGAAGTTTCATTACAACAGAAGGCACTGATAACTTTTACAATCACAACTTTGATTTGGATTTAGAAGTGCAAACTTCTGGTTATGCGTCGTTAATTGATTTGGATAACGACGGACAAAATGATTGGAATCGAAAAGCCGTAAAAGAATTGCGCAAACGCGTACTTTTTGGCGGAAATTTAGGGTTAGGTGCCGATTTCGGATTTACCTATCATCCCAAAGAACAATGGACAATCACGGGAAGCATACAGGATGTAGGATTTATTTATCACACCAAAGATGTAGAAACGTATACACTAAAAGGCGAATATGCGTTTGAAGGTGTAAATCCACTTTTCCCCAACAATGGTTCTGGGCAAACGGCTGATGAATACTGGCAAGAAATCACCGATAACTTTGAAGACTTATTCGAACTAGATACGATTTCTGACAGTTATATTGCTTGGCGATCACCAAAAATTAACAGTTCTGCCTCGTATCGTTTCGGAAAAAAAATGGACAAAGAATGTAATTGTACTGCGGATGATGGCGATTATTTAAACGAAGTTGGGATGCAACTATTTGCCATTGGACGTTCGCGCAGCCCACAATTGTCGCTTTCAGCTTTTTATTACCGACGTTTGTTTCCTTTTTTAAGTGGAAAAGTTACCTATACGGTAGATGGTTTTTCACGGACAAATATTGGTGTCGGATTGTCTTCACACATTGGAAATGTCAACTTTTACATTATGGCAGATAATCTTTTGGAATATCAAAATTTGGCACAATCCAATTATGCTTCTTTGCAATTGGGCTTCAATTATATTATTCCGATGGCGAAAAAGTAGTGGATTCCAATAAAATTCTTAATTTGGAGCCTAATTACAGATAAACTCAATCTAATACAGTAAGCAGATGAAACGTTTTTTGGCGAGTATTCTTTTTCTTTTCATAACATGTTCTTGTTTTTCACAAGAGCTCAATCAATATAAATATGTAGTTGTTCCCTATAAATTTGACTTCTTAAAAAAACATGATAAATACCGTGTAAATACTTTAGTACGTTATTTATTTAAAAAAGAAGGTTTTGAAGTGTTGTATGACAATGAAGATTTTCCAACCGAACTAGGAAACGATCGCTGCATGGCGTTGTATGCTGATGTTAAGAATGAATCGAATATTTTCACTACGAAAATGGCGATTGTTTTGCGCGATTGTGCTAATCAAGTAATCTTAGAAACTCCTTTTGGGCGAACCAAAGTAAAAGAATATGAAAAGGCATATAATATAGCCATACGGAGCGCTTTTGAAACGATTGAAGCTAAGAATTATTCGTATCAACCAAAGGAAAAAGTAGCAGACGTTCCGCCGCCACCACCGCCAAAAGTTAGTGTAGATAAAGAAGAAGTCGAAATAGTAGAAGTGGAGGAAGTTGAAGAAGTTGCGGAACAAAAAGTGACGATTTCTGAAAGTAAGAAAGATGTTTTGTACGCACAACCGATTGAAAACGGTTATCAATTGGTAGATAGCACACCAAAAGTGATTATGATTCTACTAAAATCGGGTGTTCCTAATGTGTACTTAGTCAAAGGACAAGATGCTACGGTATACAAAGAAAATGGCAAATGGATGTTGTCAAAAACTTCAGGTAGTGGTACTAAAAAGTCTGTGTTGAATATTAAGTTTTAGTTTGAAGTTTACTAGTTTATAGGTTTAGACTTTTCACTAATAATTCAAAATCCAACATCAAAGTACTTCTCGATACTAAATTTCTGCGAAATTTCACTCGAAGTGACGGTTTGTTTAATCTAACAATTTGTTAATGTAGCAATGTATCAATGTTTTCATTTGAAGATTTGACAATGTTTTAATTTGAAAATAAGCCTTCGGTATGTTATTACGAGCGACAGCGCGGTAATCTGTTTGTTTCATAGCAAAATTATGATTTGATAGAAAAGATTGCCACGTCGTAAACTCCTCGCAATGACGTATCAAAATAGACTTTGAACTAATTCAAAATTTAACATTCAGCATTTAAAATTTAAAAAGCACGAAGTGCGCTCTAACAGCGGAGCGGTCTAAAAGCAAAGCGTTCTAAATTCTAGTAATCATACTTATCTTTCCAGCGATTCTTTAAGAAATCACGGAGACTTTTTTCGCGCGGACTGCCTCCAGGGTCATATATTTTTGTGTTTGAAACTTCATCAGGCAAGTATTCTTGTGCTACAAAATTATGATTGTAATCGTGTGAATATTTATAATCTTCGCCATATCCTAAATCTTTCATTAGCTTTGTAGGAGCATTTCGCAAGTGTAGTGGAACAGACAAATCGCCTGTTTCTTTAACCAACGCTTGTGCTTTTTTAATTGCCATATACGAAGCATTACTTTTGGCTGAAGTCGCTAAATATACAGCACATTGGCTTAAAATGATGCGCGCTTCAGGATAGCCAATGATGGAAACCGCTTGAAACGTATTGGTAGCAATCACCAAAGCCGTCGGATTGGCAATTCCGATGTCTTCACTGGCAGAAATTAGCATTCTGCGCGCAATAAACTTTACATCTTCGCCACCTTCAATCATACGCGCTAGCCAATACACAGCTCCGTTAGGATCGCTTCCTCGAATGGATTTGATAAATGCTGAAATAATGTCGTAATGTTGTTCGCCCGTTTTGTCATATAAAACCGTATTTTTTTGAACACGACTTAGGACCAAATCGTTTGTAATGGTAACTTCTTCTGTTCCTTCAGAATTGATGAGCAGTTCAAAAATGTTCAGTAATTTTCGAGCATCGCCTCCAGAAAGCTTCAAGAGTGCTTCTGTTTCTTTTAGCGTAATTTGTTTCTTGGAAAGCTCTGTATCTTCTTTAATGGCGCGTTGTAATAGTTTCACCAAGTCTTCTTTCCCGAAAGGATTTAATACATATACTTGACAACGCGACAGTAATGCAGGAATGACTTCAAAGCTTGGATTTTCGGTCGTAGCTCCAATTAAGGTTACCCAACCTTTTTCAACGGCTCCTAATAAGGAATCTTGTTGCGATTTGCTGAATCTGTGAATTTCATCAATAAAAAGAATTGGATTTTTTGTGGTGAATAAACCGTTGTCTTGTTTTGCACGTTGAATCACTTCTCGAACGTCTTTCACACCAGAACTAATCGCGCTAAGCGTATAAAAAGGCCTGTCAGAAGTGGTCGCAATAATATTTGCCAACGTTGTTTTTCCCGTACCTGGTGGTCCCCAAAGTAGGAGCGAAGGTATAATTCCTTGTTGTATTTGACGTGTAAGCACGCCTGTTTCACCCACCAAATGTTCTTGGCTGATGTAGTCTTCTAAGGTTTTTGGGCGAATTCGTTCTGCTAATGGTTCACTCATAGTGTAAAAGTAATGCATTGCGCATAAAGTGACAATTTTTCATGCAAACGAATCTTGGCTAATTTTTTGACAAATAGTGTGTATGAGTTCTAAAAAACACCCTTTTATTTTTACGCCAGCAGTGGTGTTGATTCCATTTCTTTTTGTTTTTTCCATTTGGTTGGTCTATTGGAGCGAAGTGCGTTTTGGTTTTCGTTTTAATGATTACGGCGTGTATCCAAGAACCTTTAAAGGGTTGCGAGGTGTTATTTTTAGCCCTTTTATTCACGGAAGCATGAATCATTTGTGGAATAATACCATTCCATTGTTTTTATTGAGTGCTGCCATTATTTATTTCTACAGATCGCAACGTTGGACTATTTTTATTGTCGGATTGTTAGGCTCTGGGATTATTACATGGTGCATAGGAAGAGAAGCCAATCATATTGGTGCGAGTGGTTTTATTTACGTGTTGATGAGTTTTATCTTTTTTAAGGGAATTATCACGGGATATTATCGCTTTGTGGCAGTTTCCTTAATCATTATGTTTGTGTATGGTGGAATGTTGTGGTATTTGTTTCCGATAGAACCTCATATTTCTTGGGAAGGGCATTTGGGAGGATTCATCACAGGATTACTATTAGCAGTTTTTCTTCCTGTTATATATGCAAAGGAAACGTATGAATGGGAAAAGAAAGAGTTTGTGCCAGACGACGATCCATTTATGCGTCATTTTGACGAAAACGGAAATTTTATAGAAACTTTGCCAGAAGAAGAGGAAGTTGCAGCGGAAAATTCCGTTGTTCACTCAACAATTAAGGTAAATTACATTTACGTATCAGATACTAAAACTTCAGAAGAAGAATAGTTAGTCTAGGCGTTGTCGTACAATTTCATATAAAAATGCACCACAAGCTACAGAAACATTCAGGGAAGCAATTTCACCGTACATAGGTAATTTTGCTTTTTGATCTACAATTTTTAGAATAGAAGAAGAAACTCCTTTTCCTTCAGAACCCATTACAATTGCTACAGGAACGGTAAAATCAACATCGTACACATGATGTTCTGTTTTTTCAGTAGCAGCTACAATTTGAATGCCTGAACTTTGTAAATGATAAATGGCGTCTTTGATGTGATCTACTTTACAGATTGGAATTTTGAAAATAGCGCCTGCTGAAGTTTTTACGGCATCAGCATTGACAGGTGCGCCTCCTTTTTTCTGAATGATAATTCCATCAACTCCTGTGCATTCTGCGGTTCGGATGATGGCTCCAAAGTTACGAACATCACTTAGTTGATCAAGGATTAAAAACTTTGGTATCTTTCCTGACTCAATTACAGATAATACTAAAGAATCCAGGTCATAAAATTCTACGGGAGAAATCAAAGCGATGACACCTTGATGATTTTTTTTGGTGAGTCTATTTAGTTTTTCTGGCGGCACAAACGAAGTACTGATTGCGTTCTTACGTAAAAGCTGGTCTAATTCGTTAAATAAGTCGCCTCTAAGCCCTTTTTGAATAAAAACCTTATCAATAGTGCTACCAGAGTTTATCGCCTCTATAATAGCTCTTATACCAAAAATCTGTGTGTTATTGCTTTGCATGCGGCAAATATAAAATAAAAAACCACCCGATTGGGTGGTTTTTAGATATAATAGAGTTAATAATAACTATTAATTCTTAGTTAAGCTAAATGATGATGGGAAAGGACCTCCACAAGATACATTTGGATCTTCTGTGTAAGGAATAGTGATCATTTGATCGCTACAAATATCCCATGGTACTCCAGCTGCATCTGTTGTAAAGATGTATGGACCAGCAGCACTACATGCTAAACCTGGATCAACAACTTCTGCTAAGATAGCAACGTTGTCAGTAGTAAATTCAATTACTACTTGCTCTAAGTTTCCATTAAATGCTGGTAAAGCCCCAGAAGTAAAAATTCTTCTGTTAGGATTAGTTGGATCTACAGTTAAAGTTACTGTACCTCCAGCAAAGTTTTCAGTACCGTTTCCAGGCCCGATAGTTGCTTCAACATCAGCAATTGTATAATCTCCAACATAGTAATCGTTAGGAATTACTAATGGATTAGAACAAGGAATAGTTACCGTGTGTGTTAGAATACTTCCTTCACCGTCTCCTAAAGCGATTCCTGTTTTATCTACAGCAGTCATAACAACATCAAAAGATGTAACGAAATCTCTACCAATATCCATGTTGATTAAATCGATAGAAATACTAGCAGTTCTAGTGATTTCTTGTGGATCAATAAATAATGGAGATGGTGTTGTATTTGCTACAAATTGAGTAAAATCACCTTCTACTGCTTCTAAAGAATAGCTAATGCTAAATCCTTCTGGATATACAGGAACTTCGATTGATACAGGAATTTGAATATTCGTTACTGCTTGTCCAGTAGTACTAGCTGCAGCTCTGAATTCTACCCATCCAGTCTCAGGATTGTTTTGAAATTTTGCAGAATCCACATCTGAAGCACAACTCGACATCACTATAGCAATAATGACAGTTGAGTATATTATTTTAAAAATATGTTTCATAATTATGAGAAATTATTATTGTTTAGTAAATCTATAAGTTGTGTCAGCTACAGCACCACAATCTTCTTGAACATCATCTGCAAATGTTACAAAGAACACTGCATCATCATTCAAGTCATATGTAGAGTTTGTTCCATTAGCAGGTCCAAACCAGTTTGCACCACTTCCACATGGACAGTTACTATCTTGCGAAGGAACAACGATATCACCAGTTACACCTCCAACTAAATCAAACGTAAACGTGTTTGGAGTTGAACAGTAAGCAGGATAGTTAGATGTATCAAAAGCACGTTGTGTAGAAGATACATAATTTACTTCAACAACAGTACCATCAGATAATGTAGGACCATCAATTAATGCAGAAGTTTGTTCAATTAGGTACTCTCCAGTTAATGGAGCTAATTCAAATGCACTAATCGTGTGAATGTCAGTTGTCGTATTTCCTCCATCGTCAACAGTATCCAAGTTCAAAATAATTGTACTTGGAGTTAATTCCAATGAGCTATCAGTAATTGAAACTTCGAAAGATGCAAAGTACGTATTAGCAGGAATCGTAATTGTTGTAGGAATAATATAGTTTTCTACTCCTGAAGATGAATCTTCACTTACAGAGATAGTTACAGTTCTTTCAGAAGTAGATTGTCTACTTGCATTGATTTCAACCATAGCGGTTACAGTCTGACCAGGTAACACACCAACACTAGTTGAAGCACTTGCCCAACTAACGAGCGTTTGCTGGCTGCCTTGATCGTATATTGGCGACTCTGTCTCCTCACATGAAGTAAGTAAGAACAGGGCTCCAATAAATAATATTACAAATTTTTTCATTATATTTTTTTTTATTTATTAGTATCCAGTGTTTTGAACCATGTTTGGATTTGCATTGATTTCAGCTTGAGGAATTGGGAATGTAAATTTCTCAGATGAAACTGGCAATGAACAAGGAACTGTTCCACAATCTACAGGAAGTCTCTCAACTCCTACATTTAAAATGTTTCTGTATCTCTTGGTATCTAAATATCTGAAACCTTCGAAACATAATTCAACTCTTCTTTCAGCTTTGATGTTCGTAATAGCATCAGTTACTGAAGTATACGCAGCTACAGTTTGAGTTGAACCAAATCTAGCAGTTCTAAGCGTACTGATATCAGCAGCAGCAGCACCAAAATCTGGAGCAGCTTTTCTAGCATGCGCTTCTGCTCTTATTAAGTATATCTCTGAAAGTCTCATTGCTTTGTAGTCATTGATGTAATTTGTATCAGAGTTTGGCGGATACTTTCCAATTACTAATAAAGCTGGGCTAGCACCAGGATCACTTGTTGGATCTGTATTTACTGTACGACGAATATCGCCAGGAGCAAATGCTTGGAATAAGCTGTTAGACATTTCCATAAAGCTACCACCTGTACCTGTAAAGATCCAGTTGAATGCGATTGAAGCATTGTTTCCTTGTACGTTATCAAACTTAAAGATAACTTCTGTACTGTTACTGTCACCAGCAAACATTGCAGCATACTGCGTTTGATCAGCTAACGTGTAGCTATTGATGATTGCAGTTGCATTTGAAATAGCACTAGTGTAATCTCCTGTGTATAATGCAATTCTAGCTCTTAAGAACGTAATGAAGTCTTGAGTAGCATAGTTAATGTCTGTTGAACTTGAAGGCATTAAGCTGGCTGCTAATGTAAGATCATTTTCAATTTCTGTTAAGTTTTCACCAACAGTTTGTCTTGCTGGAAATCCAGAAGTAGCTACAACATTTTGATAATATACACCTAATGAAGAAGGATCCATCATGTCAGCAGCATAGTACTCTACTAAGTTAAAGTGTAAGTATGCTCTAAATGCATAAGATTGTGCCAAAATGTTATCATATGCGTCTTCTTCTCCAACTCCTGGAGCAATAGTGCTTGCAGCAGCTAAAAGACGATTAAAGTTATTGATAGCATTGTATCTATCAGTCCAAGTTCCTTGATCACCACCTTGTGAGTTTAAGATTTGGTTGATAGTATTGATCTGTTGTCCACCATTATCTACTCCAACTTTACAGTTGTCAGTAAAAATAGAGTTAAAGGCAAGTAAACTACCTTGTCCACCGCCACGGTTAATGCTATTGATAGCTCCGCGAAGCCCGTTCTCTAAGTCAGATACACTTTGAAAAGCGGTCTCTTCAACTAAAGTATCTACTGGAAAACGTTCTAATTGATCATCACAACTTACTGTAAATAGTAAGGTAACAATAATTGGT
>CAZHSA010000044.1:0-8828 GCA_964535135.1 uncultured Kordia sp. | reverse complement strand
GTATTAGAAAATATTTTTTCATTTTTATTTTTTATTTTAAAAGTTTAAGTCAAATCCTAAAGAGATTGTTCTTGGAATAGGATAGTCGAAGAATCCTCCAGATTGGTTACCTTCTGGGTCAAATCCTCTCCATTTTGTCCAAGTAACTAAGTTAGTACCTTGTACAAAAACTCTTATTCCTGAAAAGACACCTGTTTTTTCTAAGATTTTAGAATCAACTGAGTAAGAAAGAGAAAGGTTTCTCAAACGTAAGAAAGATGCGTCTTCAATGTAACGGTCTCCAATTTCTGCACGTCCCTGGAAAGATAATCTAGGAATATCAGTTACTTGCCCTGGAGTTGTCCAAGCATTTAACATAGTAACAGATTGGTTAGCGAAACCTGCTAATGAAGCATCTTCAATAATAGCTAAAGAACCATTACGTCTCCATCTATCAGCAGCAAATGAGAATAATGCATTTAATGCGAATCCTTTGTATGAAATATCAGTTCCAAAACCACCAGTAAATGTTGGATCAAAGTTTTTATCTAAATAAACTCCGTTGTTTGGATTGAATTCGTTTGTGATATTACCATCGATATCATAGTAAAGTGGTTGACCATTAGAAGGATCTACACCAGCCCATCTTACGTCGAACCAAGTTAATGCTTGACGACCTTCAGTTGTACGAAGTGTGTTTCCTGTAAATCCTACTGGTAATTCTTCTACTCTGTTTCTATTGAAGTTACCATTACCACGAACTGTGATAGACCATGGATTCGTTTGAGATTTTCTTAATACGTCATACGCCATTTGTAAATCAAAACCAGAGTTTCTCATACTACCAATGTTAGTAATTACGGTGTTATAACCTGTTTGTGCAACAGATAAAGGCGCATTGTTTGAGAATAATTCGTCTGTTAAGAAGTTATAATAATCAAGCTCACCAGATAATCTGTTATTCCAAAGTCCAAAACTTAAACCAACGTTTAACTGATTTGTTGTTTCCCACTGAATGTTTTCATCAACTAATCCTCCTAAACCGTATCCAGTTCCTAACTGGTAACTAGTTGGATCAGCAAATACTGTTTGAAGTCCTTGGTAACGTCCACCAACAGTTTGATTACCTACAACTCCGTAACTAGCTCTAATTTTTAAAGCATTGATGAAATCAACATTACTCATGAAGTCTTCCTTGTCAATGTTCCAACGACCTGCAACCGACCAGAATGTACCTGTTGGGTTTTTAGGGAAACGTGAAGTTTGGTCACGTCTGATAGTTCCAGAGAAACCATATTTACCATCATAATCTAAGTCTAACGTAGCAAAGATAGATGCTAAAGCTAGTTCAGATTCAGATGAAGCAACAGCTGGCACATAGTTTAGTGCTAGTTCAGATTCAGCATCTAAAATTCCGTCTCCGTTTTCATCTTCACCTTCTTGTGTGTTTCCACTTGTGAATCCTGCAGATGATGTTGGTAAAGCTGGGTTCAAACCAAATGCTGTAAATCCAGCAGATTGAGTGTTTGAATAGTTATACTCACCGTAAAGAGAAGCAGATAAGCTTAACTTGTCAGTGATATCATTTTGGTATCTTAAGTAAGCATTCAAGATGAAGTTAGCATCTCTAAAGAATGTTTCACTTTGAGCACCTTTTACTTCAGAACCTTGGTTAGGAGTAATTAAACCTCTAATACTTCCTGGATCAGTAATTTGTAATAACTCAATGTTTGTATAGTCAATACCAATCTGACCTCCAATAGTCAAGTTTTTTGCAAAGTTATAATCTGCATTAATACTACCTACGGCTTTGAATTCAGTTTCTTGATCCGTATTTAATCTTGCAGTGTTCAATGCTAAGAATGGTGTGTTTAAGAATCCGTTTGGATCTCCTACAGAACCATCAGCGTTTAAAGCTCCACTTCGTCTTGTACCGAAAATGTTTAAACTTCCGTCAGGATTGTATGGGCTCATGAATGGAAGACCAATGTAAGGTACAATAAAAGGGTTGTCTAACTGACCACCTGTATTTCCACCTCTGGCAGCATCTACAATAAAGTTACTCACCGAACGGTTCAACGTTAACGTTGTTCCATAGTTGAACTTCTTGTTTTCAGAACTTCCACTGAAGTTGTTTCTGAAAGAGAAACGTGTTAAATCACTACCTAATGTAATACCTTCTTGTTTGAAGTATTGCATAGATGTATATGAACTTGTATTTTCATTACCTGTAGAAATACTTAATTCGTGCGATACAGTAGTTCCTTGTTGAAAGAAAATATCTGACCAATCAGTATTTGTTTGTCCGGCAATTGTTGAAATTTGCGAATCAGTTAATCCATCACCAAATTGTGTACCTGGTAATAAATCTCTTTGCCAAGTTAAAAGCTGGTTAGCATTCATTACCTCGAATCTTGTTCTAGGCTTTACAGCAACACCATAAAGTGCTCTATACTGAATGTTAACTCCAGATCCTTTTTTACCTTTCTTAGTTGTTACGATAACTACACCTCCAGCACCTCTGTTTCCATAAATCGCTGTAGCTGCCGCATCTTTTAAAACTGATAAAGTTTCGATGTCATTTTGGTTTAAACTTCTAAAGTTATCTTGATCAACTGGTACACCATCAATTACGAATAACGGCTCAATGTCTCCTTGTAAGGATCCACGACCACGAATAATAATTGTTGCAGATTGACCAGGCTGACCAGAACCAGTGTTCACGTTAACCCCAGCCGCAGCACCTTGAAGTACCTGGTCTAAAGAGTTAATAGGAACTTGTTCAATTGTCTCTCCATCAACCGTAGCAATAGAAGAAGCAACTTTTGCACTGTTTACAGCTCCACCATAAGCGACTACTGTTACAGCTTCTAAAGCTTCACCTTCTTGTAATTGTACATTGATAGTTGCAGACGAAACCTTGATTTCTTGAGCAGTATACCCTACATAACTAAAAACAAGCGTTTGCCCGTTGTTAGCTTGAATAGAATAATTTCCGTCGAAATCAGTAGTCTTACCTGTAGTAGTACCTTTAATCGAAACAGTTGCTCCTGGTAACGGCATACCGGTATCATCGGTAACTGTACCTGAGACAGTCTGTTGTTGTGCAAAGAGTATTTGCACAAATAACGCTAGGAATAGCGTTAGAATTCCACTAAACTTTGTTCTCATTTTTTTAATTTATTTGAATTAGCTATCGCCAAAAATCCTAATTATATGTTAATAATCCAATTTTTTTTTCTTAAAAATGCACAGATACACTAAGTTTTTTTTAAAAATGAGGTTTATTTTATGCCTATTTATCAAGGTATAGGTGTAGAAATGAGGGCAATGCGCTGTGTTAAAATGTAAAATTATCAAAATGAGATAGTTTTGTTAAATAATTTAACGGATTGCTAAGATTTTGACTTGAACATGCTGACTTTTCATTTTTTTCAATTTTTGATAAGAAACTATACAATTCAAAATGTGAGTTTATTTGAGGGAATAGCGTACTTTTTAATTTTCACTAATGAGCATAAAAAAAACTGCCTTCAAATAGTTCTTGAAGGCAGTCTTTTTTATGTTGGATTTTTAGTCCGTGTTAACGATTTACTCGTTACATAAGTTTAATGCTATTGGTCCAGCAGATGATCCTGCAGTTGCAGTTGCAACTGTACTTCCACTTGGTCCTGTAATTTGGAAAGACATTTCTCCCCAGAAATCACCATTGAATACCCAATCTCCACTTACTCCATCAGGAATAGTGATAGTTGTAGATCCAGAACTTGATCCAGAAGTACATGCGTATCCTGGATCTTCATACGGAGTACAAAGTCCAATTTCGAATACAGTACCATTACTTAATGTAACTGTAATTCCTGGTCCACCACCACCATTAGTAGTTGGTTGCCATCCATCACCGTAAGAATCTTGCATGTCAATTGTCCAATCACCTGCAGGTAATGTTGGTGAATCACAAACTACTGTAGAAGCAAATGTGTGATCTGCTGATTGATTGTCGAAGTTAGCACTTACATCTGAAAATGTTCCTTGCGGATTTGTTAATGCTAATCTGTAGTTGAATTTATCACCGCCTTCTAATGCAGAAGGGTCAATTCCTAAAGCAGCAATGATAGAAGCTCCATCATAAGTTATGTTTACTTCAGGGTATCCTCCGTCAGAATTTGTAAAACTAGATGCATCAACAGTAGCTAAAAGCGCTTCTTCTGTCGTAAGGTTTTGTCCAGCAAGTCCTACATAGACATCAACTTTTGTAACATCAGTTCCTCCAGCAGGAGAAATGATTTGATAGTCTTTGGAAAAGCTTGAACTACCTGGGTCTAATTTATTTACGTTTGTAGAACCATTTGTTGCAAGTTCAGCAGCAAAAGGTAGTCCTGTATTGATTAAGTCATCAAAATCTATAGGCAACGTATCGTCGTCTTTACAGCTATAAAATGCTATACAAACAGCACTTACGGCTACGATGGTTTTTAAAAATTTATTTTTCATAATTCTCTTTTTTTTATTGAATAAACTCCGCTGGATTATTATCCCAAAATACTTGTACAGCAAGTCCAGGCTTCTGAGAGATGTTTATGTTTCTATCAACTGTAACATTTGGATACAGGAATGATCTTGGGAACGTACCTGTTCCTAATAATGTAGGTTGTAAGTTTCCTGGAGCACCAGTTCTTCTGTACAGGTTGTAGCCTTCTACACCGTTACCATACATAGCAATCCAATATTCTTTACCAATAATGTTCATTCTTTCCTCATCTGTCGATGCTGACATGTATGAATTCATTACTTGAGCAATATAATCTTCAGTTGCTTGCGCAGTGATATTTATTTGATCTCTTCTTAAAACTGTTTCGTCTATATCCATTGTATCTGGATCGTCTTCAACAATTACTTCATTAAGAATTTCAGCTGTATACGCGCCTCCAAGTGCTTCTGTTGAACCGATAGATGATCTGATTCCTTGTTCTAGCATTGCAGCAGCGTCATCAGCAGTACCTAAGAATAATGCAGCTTCTGCTCTCATAAAGTACACAAAAGAGTCCATCATGATTGGCCAAATTCCAGCTCCTAATAATCCGCTGTCATCTTCGATTGTATCTGCATCATTGTTATCAAATTTACCTCCAACTGGATATACTCCAAATGTTGTTCTTTTGTCGTTATCTGGTGGAATACCCTCACGATTTGCATGATCTCTACCCCAATATCCATCTCCTCTTCCAAATAAAGAACAGAAAGGTAATGGTTCAGGTTGCATACCATCAATTGTTGCATATGTAGCAGGTCTTGGGTCATTCCAACAGCTAATTTCATTATCTAATGTAGCTTCGTCAGAAGGGAAACCATCAACTTGTCTGTATACATAGAATCTTAATCTAGGATCGTCAATACCTTTTTCAACAGCTAATGCCCACATTAAGTAGTTAGGAATGTATTCTCCTGTGTTTGCAGCCAAATATTCTTCTACGAAATATGGGTGTCTACTTTGTGGATTAATAGATGTACCTGAAGACCATTTAAAGTCTTCTGCACTTGATGTAATGATGTCTCCAGCAGAAAGTAAAGAGTTGATCCCAGCAGCTGAACCACTAGGGTCAATTAATCTCCTGTTAAGATAGTACTTTAGTTTTAAAGTATTTCCAAACTTGATCCAATTGGACATTGTGTTACTATTATTTTCTCCATAGTATAAATCATTAAAACCAGGAGTGTTTCCATCTATACTAGCAAAGTCAGCAAACGCTTGATCAATTTCTGCAAAAGCAGCATCATACACGTCAGAACCAGCGTCTACAGCTGGGAATACAACTCCAACGTCTCCTTGTAATGCTTCCGAGTAAGGAACATCACCAAAGTAATCGACCATCGTCATCATAGTGTATGCTCTAATAATTCGAGCAACACCGATGTGTCTAAAGCGTCCAGCAGTTGTTGCAATAGGAATTAATGCTTCAACTTCATTTAAGATGTTTGCATATGCAGTAATCCACATTCCGCTATTGCTAGCATTTGTGTTGTTAAAGTTTATGGCATATGTATCAAACATATACTCTAAACGTACAGCTTCTCCACCAGACTCAGTAGCATCTTCAAAGAATTCAGCTAACTGAAACTGGATAAAATTTAAGTTTGTATCCGCATCCAATGCATCTGGAGTGGGAACATTTGGGTCTACTAGTAAGTCTAATTCTGTTGTTTCACAAGAGAATACAAGTATTAAACCTAGCAACCAAAATAATTTGTTATGTTTTATTTTCATTGTTATTTTTTTAGAAAGTTACTTTTACGCTCATACCGTATCTTCTTGAATTCCAAGAAGTCAAATAGTCAAATCCTTGAGAGTTACCAACACCTAAACTGTTTAATTCAGGGTCGTAGTTAACACTGTCAGGAGTATTGAAAGCTTTTACGAATAAGTTTTGACCAGAAAGTGTTAATGACACGTTACCGAAAGGTGTTTTGTCTAACCACTTTTTAGGAAGTCTATAACTGATAGAAGCTTCTCTTAATCTAATATGTGTAGCATCATAAATCAATACTTCGTCAATTCCAAAACCGATGTTGTTGAAATATGCTTCCGTAGCAGTTAATTGAATGTCGTTTGGTTGTCCTGTAGCCTGGCGAACACCTGGCAATACAATACTTTGAGTTCTGTCGAAATCGGTATCTTCTACAAGTCCTCTACCTACTAATGCACCAATAGTAGTTGCATAGATGTCTCCACCTTGTTGGTATTCCCATTGCATATTTAAAGTCCAGTTTTTCCAAGTGATTCCAGTATTTACTGTTGTAAACCAATCTGGGTTTGGATCTCCAATGATACCGTTGTTAGGATCCTGAATCCAATATCCATCTTCACCAACAAGTCTATTTCCGTTTTCGTCTCTTAAGATTTGTCCACCAACAATTACACCTAATGGCTGATCGTTGATAGCGGCATTTGTTGTTCCACTGAAAAGACCTCCAAATTGAATTTGCTCTCCATCATCAAGTCCTTTTACAGAACTTTCGTTTTGTGTAAAACTACCTGTGAGTTTAAATTCAAAATCTTCAGTTCGTATTGGAGTGATATCAAATCCAATCTCAAAACCTTCGTTAATTACATTACCAATATTTGTAAATGTACTTGTGTATCCTGTTTCAGGAGCTAAAGGTCTTTGGATAATCTGATCTTCCGTATCTCTATTATAATAAGTAAAGTCAAATCCAACTCTATTGTCTAAGAATCTAGCTTCAAAACCTACTTCAAATTCTTTAGAAAGCTCAGGCTTTAAGTCTGGGTTTGGTAAGAAGTTAGGAATACTCGTTGTTGTTGTAGAGTTTCCACCAGCAGTTTGGAAGATGTTTGGCACTAAAGAAATTACACTTCTTGTCGTATATGGACCAGGGAATCCTGGAGATGTTCCATAACCAGCTCTAAGCTTTAAGAAGTTTAATCCGTTTGTGCTACGTAATCCGTCAAATGCAGATGTTGGAATGAATGACATACTTACACCAGGAGAAAACTGCGATCTGTTTTCTTGCTCTAATGTTGAGTTCCACTCATTTCTTAATGAAGTATTTAAGTATAAGTAGTTTTTGAATGAAAGTGTACCAGAAACATACGCAGCAACGTTATTTTGCTCTGTAAAAGTCTGATAAGTTGTATTGTTGTCAGCAAAAACAGTTCCTTCAATAATAGTACTTGAGTTACTGAAGTTTAAGTGATTCCAAAGACCATAAATAATTTGATCTCTACTTTCAGAACCATCACGCTCAAAAACTTGACGTTTTGTGGTAGCACCTACAGTTGCTTGTAAACCAAAGTCCTCAGAAAGTTCTTTATCAATACCAACTAATAAAGACTGATCCCAAATCGTAAATCTTTGCGAAGTCGTTTGTAAATATCCATTAGGATGTAAACCATCGTTAGATCCTTTGTTAATTACACGTCTTCCTTTTGTGTTTTGACTGTCAATACCTAAACGGTAGCTAATATTTAACCAATCAGCAGCTTCATAACTCACTACAAAATTAGTAAATACACGGTCTGTACTTTGCTTGTCTTGTGTATTGTTTAATGCCCAGGCTGGGTTTGTACGGTCATTTCCACCACGATACCAGATACTCTCTCCTGTAATAGGGTGTTGGTTTGGTAAAGTAATATCAACACTACGTGGTAAATATAAAATGTTCCAGATTGAAGAAATACCTCCAGTACCTGCAGTAGATGATGTTACGTCACTACCAGTAGAGGCATCTGTAAAAGGACTTCTAATGTCTGTTTTTGCTAAACTAATTTTACCTGAAACAGTAAACTTGTTATTCATCTTAAATGTTCCACCTACTGAGAAGTTGTCTCTTCGTAAGCTATTATTTGGAATAAATGATTGATCGTCCACATGTGCATAAGATGCGTTGAAACTTCCTTTGTCTCCAAAAGAACCAGCAACGTTTACAGAAGTGCTAGCAATTGTACCCGTTTTAAAGAATGCTTCTTGGCTATCATACGCTCTGTACGTTACATTCGGATTGTCTAAATCAGGTCTGTCCGGAAATAAAACTGATGGTTCAACACCAAAATTATTTAAAAGAGACGTTCTAAAAGCATTGTCAATCGTTGCTTGACCGTCAAAACGCGCTCCCCAGTTACTAAAGAAGGCTCCGTAAACATTTTGGAAACCATTACCCCAAGTATCTTGGTAATCTGGTAAAATAATACTATTGAAGAAAATAGACTGGTTTACTGTAACCTCCATTTTGTTGTTAGCATCTTTTCCTGATTTTGTTGTAATTAAAATTACACCATTTCGTCCTTCACCACCATACAAAGCAGTTGCACTTAAACCTTTTAAGATACTTAC
>CAZHSA010000043.1:7845-17643 GCA_964535135.1 uncultured Kordia sp. | reverse complement strand
GAAGCTGGGAAATACCTGCATGTAAACCGCGGATTTGGGGTGTTGGCGTTTCCAGGACGTGTCGGAATTTGGCCAGAAATTACCGTGATTGAATTGAAAAAACGCGAGAAAGTGGCATAATCGGAAGAAAATAGTACATTTGTACTAGCGGATTATTAATTTTTGCGTTAAAAATATAGTAATTCCTTAAAAATAAAAACATTTGCTTATGTCTAAGTTTGGTGACTTAATTAGTGCAAATATTCCAATTCTGTTAGATTTTTATACAGAATGGAATGAGCAATCCAAAGCAATGCACGCTGTACTACGTGATGTAGCTGCAGCCCTTGGCGACAAAGCCAAAGTGATTAAAATAGACGTGGATAAAAATAAAGAATTAGCAGAAGCACTGCGCGTAAAAGGGCTTCCAACATTAATGATCTACAAAGGTGGAGAAATGGTGTGGAGACAAAGCGGAGAGCAAGATGCCAATACTTTAATCGGACTCATTTCCGAACACGTTTAAAGCGGTATTCGTTCAAACGTATAGCCGAGTTCATGGAAGTGTTGCAACACTTTCGGAAGTGTGTATTTCAATTTTTCAAAAGCTTTTAAGCTATCGTGAAATACCACAATACTTCCCTTTTCTGCATTGTCTATTACATTTGAAAGACATTTTTCAGGTGATAAATCACTGTCAAAATCACCACTTAACACATCCCACATAATAATTGTATAGCCTAACTTTTGAAGTCGTTTGCAGAGTTGAGGTGTTAATTTCCCGTATGGTGGGCGAAATAATTTTGTGTTCGCTTTCGCGAGATGTATCAAGCTTTCCTGAATGGTTTCTTCTGCTTGAAGCGTATTTGAAATGTACTGCTTTTTTGAAACGTTCCAGCCGCTTACATGCTGTTGTGTATGATTGCCAATCGCATGTCCTTCATGGATGAGTTGTGCAAAAATTTCGGGATGTTTCTGAACATTATCACCAATACAAAAAAACGTAGCTTTTGCATCGTATTGTGCAAGTTGTGCTAAAACCCAAGGTGTTACTTCGGGAATTGGGCCATCATCAAACGTAAGGAAGAGTTGCTTTTTTTCAACCGAAAACTCCCAAACTAGTGATGGAAATAACCATGTTGCTACTTTGGGAGTTTTGGCTGTATACAGTTTCATATAAGCAGGTCTTAGCGCCTATTCAAATTCTCTAAATAGCGGACCAAATTTTTCCGCGTATTTACCAAGTATTGCCATTTCTTTTTCAAGAAGTTTGGTTTGCTCGTTGATATCTAATAACTGAATTAGACTCTTATACTTTTCTAAATTATAGTAAATATCTTCAATATCGGCATACTGTTGCTCAATCGGCGTTTGCTTGTGATAATCTAAATATTCACGATACTTGTCTCGTACTGCGAAGTATTGTTTTTCCGCTTTTTCGATTTTGCCAATTTTAAAATATCCGTCGATAAAAGGTTCGTTCAAGCCGTAAAAATCAAAATACTTTACAGGCATTTTTTCAAACATCAAGTCAATTACTTTTTCTGCTTTTTCGTTTTCTCCTTCTATAATGAGTTGCTCTACTAATTTCGCAAGATTCAATCGGTACGAAATGCTTTGACGGCGTGTTTGTGGATCGTGATAAATATCGTCACTTCCAGAATTACCCCAATCCCATTTCATGACGTTTTTATACATCAGCTCCGAATTTACTTGTCCCAAGTCCAATTCGTCTGGTGTTTCAGTTTTAATAGGAATCAGTTTATACACCAAGCCATCTAGCTGTAAATAATCTTTCATCCAAATATATTCGGCTTTGTCAAAACTTCCACCGGTAAAATAAATAGGACGTTTCCAATCGTTCTGATTCAAAATATCAAGCATCATCAAGTTGTTTTTGTAGATGGCTGATTTTGGTAATTCAATATCAATATAATCTACAATCTTGTCATGGTCTTTTGGATCAACATACATTTTTGCATTTTCTTTATTAACAGGAACACGGATTTTATTTACTGGATAATAAATAATATTTCGTTGACTGGCTGGAATTTCATAATCAGGTCTTTGATATACATTATCAATTAAATAGCCATATTTTGATTCCTTGCTGTCACTCAATACCCAATCCATAAAGCGATCTAATTCCCAAACGGTACTATCAGCTACAGCAGGATGTTCTTCATATTTAATATAGTTTCGAGTTCCATGCTTGTATTTGTCGTGCGTCATTTCGGAAGGAACCGCTTCACTTTCATACGCTTTGCGCTTCATTTGATCAATATACCAATCTGTACCAAGCAAACTCGTATTGATGGTTCGTACATCCGTTCTATATCCTTCAATATCTTGTGCGTACCAAAGTGCAAACGTATCGTTATCACCAATGGTAAAAATCATGGCGCCAACATCTTCTTGGATAGAATTTAGATAGGCTTTTGCGGTAGATTGTGCTGTATAACGGTTCGATCGGTCGTGATCGTCCCAGTTTTGACTCGCCATTAACACCGGAACGGCTAATAATGCCACAACGGTAATAAAACCTGCGACGGCAGTTCGGTTGGCTACATACAATCGGACACTGTCATAGAGTGCGTACACTCCATAACCAATCCACATGGCAAATACATAAAATGAACCAACTAATGCATAATCACGTTCTCTAGGTTCAAAAGGCCGTTCATTTAGATATATTTTCAATGCCAACCCTGTAAACATAAAGAATACAAAAAGTACCCAAAATTGTTTCTGTCCACGTATTAGTAAAAATACAAATCCGAAAATTCCAAAAAGTAATGGTAAGAAATAATAGGTGTTTCGGGCTTTGTTATTCAACACATCTGACGGAAGATTGTCTTGCGATTTCCCTAAATGCAATTCGTCAATAAGCTTAATTCCGCTAATCCAATTTCCGTGATTGTCTAGCTTTCCTTGAATATCATCTTGTCTTCCAACAAAATTCCACATGAAATAACGCCAATACATGTATCCCATTTGGTAATAAATCATATAATCAAGGTTGTCTAACAATGAAGGAGGTTTTACATGAATTAAATCTCCGTATTCTTTAATGATTTTTATAAACCTTTCGGGAGAAACCATTCCGCTGTTTACATTTGCTTTGAGTGTGTCTACTAGTTGTACTGCACGTTTGTCAAAGCTGTATCTTGGATTGATATCAAAATCGAGTATTCCCGTAAATTCCATGTATTTTTCAGCATGTTCGGAACTCCACATTCGTGGTAAAAATCCTCTATGATTGCTATCAGAATTTTGTTTAGCACCTTTCCACTGGTTGACAATCACATATTTTCCAAGCGCATAATCGCGTTCGTACTTTGGTTTATCGTCTATATACGGTTGTTCTGCGTCCAATCCGCCATAAATATCTGTATACATTGGTCCGTACAACAAACGCGTTTCCGGATATTGTTCTAAGTTGTAATAAGCCAACAACGAACGCGCATCCGACGGATTATTTTCATTGATCACTGTATTTGCGTTTGCACGAATCGGAATCATCAACCATGTTGAAAATCCGATCAACACAAATACAGTACACAATATGATTGTGTTTATGATTGGTAAATTTTTCTTTCTTGTGTAATTTAAACCATAATAAAACGCGCCAATCACTAACAAAGCAGCAATAATAGAACCTGAGTTGAAAGGCATTCCAAACGTATTTACAAAGAATACTTCTAAGTATCCAAACAGACGTAGAGCGTTTGGTAATAATAATTTAAAGATAAAGAGTAATACACCAACTGAAATTACATTGGCAATGATGAAATTTTTAACCGTAACGACTTTGTAATTTTTAAAGAAGTAAATCATTCCAATAGCAGGAATGGTTAATAATCCCATAAAGTGTACTCCAAAAGAAAGTCCTACGATTAACGAAATTAAAATAAGCCATTTATTTCCGCGTGGCGTGTGCATTTCATCTGCCCAACGCAATGCTAACCAAAACATGAGTGACATAATGCAAATGGCCATGGCATATACTTCTGCTTCTACGGCGCTAAACCAAAAACTATCTGAAAATGTAAACGCCAACGAACCTACCAAACCGCTTCCTAATACAGCGATTTTCTTTCCCATGGTAAATTCAGGCTTCGTTTCGTCATTATTTTTCTTTAGCATCGCCATTTTGCGAACTAAATTCGTAATGGACCAAAACATAAATAGAATGGTAAATGCACTTGAGAATACCGAGAGGTAATTTACCACTTTGGCAACTTGCTCGGGAGCAGATGCAAACGTGGCAAAAATGGCGCCCATCATTTGGTAAAAAGGTGCTCCTGGCGGATGTCCGATTTGAAGCTTTGCAGAAGTTGCAATATATTCAGCACAGTCCCAATAACTCGCGGTTGGCTCAACCGTTAAGCTAAATGTAATCAGCGCTATCAGAAAAACCACCCATCCTAAGATCGTGTTCCATTTATTAAAGTTCAGAGAAGTCATGTAATTTCTTTTAATAAGACTAACGGCGAATTTAAGAATTTATCACATAAGAAGCGCTTTTTTTTGGAAAACGTTAAGAATCATTTTCTTCTGTTTATATACTGTAGCGTGAATTCTGCTAGATGAAATTCGCCAATAATTAAATCGGTTGGTATTGACATTATTATTATGGCTCATTTCATGAAAATAAATGAAAAAAATATTTGCACTTGTCAAAGTTTGTTTTAAATTTGCAACCGCATTACAGCATTGGCCCATGGTGTAACTGGCAACACGTCTGGTTTTGGTCCAGAAGAGTCTAGGTTCGAGCCCTAGTGGGCCAACGAAAAGCTTCTTTCAAATGGAAAGGAGCTTTTTTCTTTTTAAGAACTTTTTACACTGATAAAGTAAAAAACGATACTACAATAAGATCCTTTTTTCAAAGCAACGAAATTTTCTTTGTGATTCAACACCTATTTCCGCATCATTCTTAAAAACGTGTTAACGATTATTTTTTAAGTGTTCATAGTGCTTTTCTCTACAAAAATCGCTGCTATTTTTGTTTAATTTTTAAGTATCTTTGTGAAACAAATTTACGGGAAAATAGTGTGTTTCAACCAATTAAGTAGTTGGATTTTGTTAAAATTTAACAATTTGTTTCATTCATAAGCAATTGTATATCAGTATTATAAATTATATTAATGTTAATATTAATATAGGAATATGCAATATTAATAGTATTACTATTATATTTGCGTTCGTAAATATTAAAAAATGAAAATTCGTTGATTTTAATATGTGTTTAAAAACCATATAAAGTGAGCGCTTTTAATGTATAAACTATGGCAAATACTCAATTAACACCTTGGCAACGATTTGTTGGCTTGCTTCAACTAGAGAAGAAAGATATTTTTCAGATTCTCTACTACGCGATCTTTGCAGGAATTGTGGCGCTATCGCTTCCATTGGGGATTCAATCCATCATTAACTTGATTCAAGGAGCACAAGTGTCTACTTCATGGGTAGTATTAGTAATTTTAGTGACATTAGGAGTCGTATTCACAGGCGCATTGCAATTGATGCAGTTGCGAATTATTGAAACCATTCAACAGCGTATTTTTATGCGCGCTTCGTTTGAGTTGAGTTATCGCTTTCCTAAAATTAGAATGGACGAGTTGCGTAATTATTATCCGCCAGAGCTTGCCAACCGATTTTTTGATACACTAACCATTCAAAAAGGTTTGTCAAAAATCTTAATAGACGTTCCGTCAGCATTATTACAAATTTTATTCGCGTTGATTCTCCTGTCATTTTACCATCCGTTTTTTATCATTTTCGGAGTATTGTTAGTAGCACTCATCTATATTGTATTCAAATACACAGCAAAAAGAGGATTGCAAACCAGTTTAGAAGAATCAAAAAATAAATATAAAGTAGCGCATTGGATTCAAGAAGTGGCACGAACAATGGTAAGTTTCAAACTTTCAGGAAATACCAGTTTAGCACTCAAAAAAAATGATGCACTAGTTGAAAAATATTTAGAAGCGCGTGAAAGTCACTTCCGCGTGTTGGTATTGCAATTCATTCAAATGATTTCGTTTAAAGTATTGGTAACGGCTTCTTTACTATTAATTGGTGGAGCTTTAGTGCTGAATCAAGAAATGAACATTGGTCAGTTTGTCGCTGCGGAAATTATTATCTTATTGGTAATTGGTTCTGTGGAAAAATTGATTGTTGGATTGGAATCTTTTTATGACGTACTAACGTCTATAGAAAAATTAGGACAAGTAGTTGATAAAGGATTAGAAGCACAAGAAGGAGAAACACCAGATTTTACAAAGGAAATGCTAATTGAGCTTGACAAAACTTCTTATGAGGTTTTTGGGAGAGAAAAGCCAATTTTACATAATATCTCTTTTAAAATTAGACCAAAAAGTAGAATCTTAATTCAAGGGGAAAGTGGTTCTGGAAAATCAAGTTTATTACGAATGATTGCTGGTGTAATTGCGCCAACTTCAGGAAGTATTTATATCAACTCTTTCTCGATATCCAGTTTGTTTTTAAATCACTACCGAAGTCATTTAGGTTTGTCACTTTCAGAAGAAACACCTTTTGAAGGAACGGTACGAGAAAATCTTGCTTTCGGAAATGAAAACATATCTGATGAACGTATTTTTTGGGCATTGGAAAAAGTTGGATTGACACAATTTATCAAAGAACAATCTAAAGGATTGCACACCGTTTTACATCCAGAAGGAAAGCAAATTTCATACAATATTTCTAAAAAAATAGTATTGGCAAGAGCCATTATCAAAAACCCAAAAGTATTGATCTTAGAAGATCCACTAGATCAATTTAATGTAGATGAAAGTAATGAAATTATTGACTTTTTAACGGATCCGTCAAATCCGTGGGCGCTAATTGTAGTAAGTAGCAATGAACGCTGGCAAACACATTGCGGAGAACGAATTATACTAGATAGAGGAGAAATTAAAAATATATAAGACATGCTAAATATTACAAACAACAAGTTAAACAAAAAGGTGGACCTTACGAAGTATCCATCCGGGAAGCTTGTCTTTAATAAAAAATATTACAAGCAACTAAACCGGTTTTTATTTGTCTTTGCAGTGATTGTTATTATTGTGCTGTTTTTACCGTGGACGCAGAATATAACAGGACAAGGGCAAGTAACGACCTTACGGCCAGATCAGCGTCCACAAACGATTCAATCACAAATTCCTGGTCGAATTGAGCAATGGTACGTGCGTGAAGGTGATTCTGTTCATAAAGGAGATACCATTCTTAAAATATCAGAAGTAAAAAGCGAATATTTTGACGATCGTTTGGTAGAAAGAACCAATGATCAAATCAAAGCGAAATCTTCTTCTGTAGTTGCGTATAAAGGTAAAATTAAGGCGCTAGAGCGTCAAGTAACAGCATTATTAAAAGAAAGAGATCTTAAACTAGAGCAAACCGAAAACAAATTATTGCAAGCGCGACTCAAAATTAAAGGCGATAGTATTGACGTGGAAGCAGCGCGCATTAATAAAGATATTGCCAAAATACAATTTGACCGAGCAGTTACTTTAGAAAGTGAAGGTTTGGCAGCTAAAAAAGATGTAGAAGAAAAACGTTCAAAACTTCAAGAAAAGGAAGCAAAGCTAATTTCGCTCCAAAATAAATATCTAGCAAACAAAAACGAGATCATCAATGCGCAAATAGAATTATCGCGTACGCAAGCTTCGTATGCAGATAAAATATCAAAGGCGCAAAGCGACCAATTTACTGCGCAATCGAGCCAGTTTGATACGGAAGCGCAAGTAACCAAGTTGGAAAATCAATATACAAATTATAAAGTACGTAATGGACTGTTATACATTTTGGCGCCGCAAGATGGTTTTATCAACAAAGCATTAAAAGGTGGAATTGGCGAAACGTTTAAAGAAGGAGAAGAGTTGGTGAGCATTATGCCGTCAAACTACGAACTCGCAGTAGAAACTTTTGTGCGTCCAATTGACTTGCCATTAATTCACATTGGTGAAAAAGTGCGTGTGCAATTTGATGGTTGGCCTGCCATTATCTTTAGTGGATGGCCCAATGTTTCTTACGGAACTTATGGTGCTAAAGTAGTAGCGATTGAAAACTTTATCAGCGATAATGGAAAATACAGAATATTATTAGCGCCCGATGAAACCGATCATGAGTGGCCAACGGCAATCCGAGTAGGATCTGGAGCAAAAACCATTGCATTATTGGAAGATGTGCCAATTTGGTTTGAGTTGTGGCGACAATTAAACAGTTTTCCACCAAACTTTTACCAGCCAGACGATAAAACTGCTAGTAAAGATTCAAAAGGTAAGAAGTAATCGTTATGAGATATATTTTTCTTTTTCTTGTACTTCTTTTCAGTGGAAAGGTGGTTGCTCAAATAGACAATCCGTTAGACTCTATCATGTCTTTGGATGAATACCTTGGGTATGTAAAAACCTATCATCCTATTGTAAAGCAGGCAAACTTAATCATTAGCGAAAGTGAAGCAAAGCTCTTAAAATCGCGCGGTGCTTTTGATCCAAAATTAGAAGTTGATTACGATCGAAAAAAATTCAAAAACACTGAATATTACGATAAACTCAACGCTACGTTCAAAATTCCAACGTGGTATGGTGTGGAGTTCAAAGCAAATTTTGAAGAAAACACAGGAACGTTCCTAAATCCAGAATTTAATGTACCTACGGACGGATTGTACAGTGCGGGCGTTTCGGTGTCGTTAGCTAGAGGTTTTTTGATGAATGAGCGCATGGCGATGCTCAAACAAGCAAAACTATTTACACAGCAAGCACAAGCCGATCAGCAATTATTGGTGAACGAAATTTTGTATGAAGCGTCTATTACGTATTTCAAATGGTTAAAAACCTTTCGCAATCGCGAAGTGTACGAGTCGTTTCTGTCCAATGCGCAATTGCGTTTTGATGGAATCAAAAGAAGTTACCAAGCAGGTGAAAAAGCAGCAATTGATACCTTGGAAGCACGTTTAACGCTAAACACAAGAAAACTCGATTTAGAAAAAGCACGCATCAAATATGTAAAAACCTCGTTGGAACTCTCTAACTTTTTATGGTTGAATAATGATACGCCTGTAGAATTGCGTCCTTCGATTCAGCCAGACAGAGAAACAGCCAACCGAATTGATGAAGTACTGAACGTGACAGGATTTGATAATGAAGATTTTGATGTGGAAGCGCATCCAAAAATTCAATCTTTAAACCTAAAATATGAAAGTCTAATACTCAATCAGCGTTTAAAACGAAACAATCTGTTGCCACAAATAGACCTGCAATACAACTTTTTAACGCAAACACCTGATGAAGCAGGAACGTTTAATACACAAAATTACAAAGCAGGTGTAAACATTAGTTTTCCCTTATTTTTACGAAAAGAACGCGGAGATTTGCGCTTGGCAAATTTAAAATTGCAAGATGTAGACTTTGAGCGAACTACCACACGTGTAAATCTGAAAAACAAAATTGATGCGGTAACACAAGAAATTGAATCGTATCAATTGCAAAATCAGCTCACAGAAGAATTAGTAGAAGATTATCAAGTAATGTTAAGGGCAGAAGAGCGAAAATTTTTCTTAGGACAAAGTTCGTTATTCTTAGTCAATTCGCGCGAAGCAAAACTGATAGAAAACTTAATAAAAGCGATAGAAATAGAAAATAAATATTTCACCACCAAAGCCAATTTATTCAATATTATGGCGAATACCTTATAAGGCTTTACACTATAAAAATTGCAAACAAAAATCCCAGTCGAGCGACTGGGATTTTTTAGTTCATAATAATCGGTTAAATATATAGAATTTAACAGCCT